>NZ_JBJIAK010000106.1:0-4948 GCF_045310915.1 Mycobacterium sp. SMC-17
ACACCCAGCCAACCAGACACCCCAATCACAGGCCGACAGCAGCTGACCGTTCTACACCCTCAATCATGAAGAGCCCGATAACTTTGCCAACATCCGTGGCGAACTTCGCGAAAATTCCCTGCGGTCTCCCTTGGGCTCGGTGGGTGACTGCGTCACGCTTGCAGGGACGAGTAGAAATGATGCGACCGCTCAAAGAATAAATTGCGGAGATAAGGCAGCCGCGTACCGAATCTTCCAGCTAGCGGAGCAACCGGGCGACTGCGCTGCGGATTCGGATCAACGGTACGCGCCCAAGCAGACGGATGAAGGTCGCTTTATCCTCTGCTTGGACTATAACTGGGCACACGGATTATGCATCTTCCCTGGAAGCGCGCATGGCCGCTGGCATGCGGTTCGTGATGACTGCAGCTCGGGAGGCGAGAGGCCGATCGAGGTGCAGTACGACACCGCGAATGCTCAGGGATGCGCGACGGGTGGATATCCACATCAGGTGCGGCGGTTCACGATCTGCGCCACCCAACTCTCGTAATGCTGTCCGACGGGTAGACGTCCAATTGGGCAATGAGCTGGCTAGACATGATCTGCTCGACCTTAACGAGCCCTCGCGACGCTGCGGGACCCTCTCTGGTGAATTGTTGTAGTTTGCGCGGCGCACCCCTCCTCACGGCGGAACTGCCCGCCGCAGGACGGCGACATCACCTAGTTCCGCAGGCTGAGCGCACGAGCAAGGTCCATGAAACGGCGGCAACGGTGCACCTCAGCCGCCGGGCGGCACCAGCAAGAGCAGCCAGAGCCGTGGCGCCTTAGAATCGGCTCCATGGGCAGCAACTACGCACCCAACCCCGGCCCCGCGATCGACACTTCAGCACGGCCAGAATGGCATCGGACCGGAAACAAGTACTTCCCCTATGCCGCAAACGAATCCGGACGCTGGTGGGTGCTTCGAGCCAACTACGGGTTCCCCGAGCACGACATGTACACGCTGTTCATCGATGATCTGGCCGTCGCCGACATCACGGCCGATGCCAACCACACCATGCCGCTGCTCGCGAGCATAGGCGCCTTGCACTTGACCGATCCGGACCCATCCATTCCAGCCCTCGACGCCGGCACCGCCGGCGAGGTCGTGAGCAACTTGGCCGCCTACGCGGACTACGGAAGCGAACACGGAGACCCCTGCCTGTTTTGCTTCAGCGACAGTTGAAAGAATCAACCACCGTGGCGCTGTACCCAGAATGAGACGCGACCTGCGATCGCGGTCGCCTACCGTTCGACGGGAGCGGCAACCTAACTAGCGCATGACCTTTCGAGGCCCTCCTGTATGTCAACCGCTGGGCGGCATTGGTCGATTACGGGACCAGGATATTGACCTCGTCAGCGTCCTCTGGTGGCTTGGTGTAGATCCGAATCCTTGTAGGCCCGGCTTGGGCAAGCTGAGCGAGACCGCCACCGTCGCCGGGTTCATCGGTCAACGTTTGATTGATCGCGAGTTGCGGAGGGTCGGTAATGATGAGGTCGCGGTCGAAGATGAGCGTTCCCATATCGGTTGGATCCACGCCACGGTAGACCCGGACGTGAACGTTCTGGTTTCGGGACACCGCTTCGTCGGTCGTCATGGTGCGCACCAGCACGCCGTAATCGTTGTACGTGGCGAAGCTGCCTTGCGCGCGCGGCCCTCCGGGAGGTTCGACGGTCGACCACGACCCTGCGTCGCGAATCTCGATGCAGTGATAGTCCGGGAACACCTCTACATCAAGCAGCAGCTCGTTTGTCGGGGCAGCACTCATGCGTATCCGATCCTCTTGCCGCGCTAGCTATTTCTGGCCTTCGCTGTCAGTTCTCAATCGGCGTGTCACATTCCTGGTCGCTGAACTGGGTGGATGGCTACGTTCTCACTTGGTGTGTCAGTCGGGCTTTTCTCAGACTTTGTCACTTTTCGGATTCGCTGGGTGGGGAGCGCTATCGCCGGAAAGCCGTTCGGCTGCGGTGGCCTCAATGGGACGCTGTCCTCGCCTCGTGAATCTCTGCCGCTCGGTTATTCGATGAGAATGTTGAGGTCGGTGGGTGTTTCGGGTTCGTCCGCCAAGGCCGCGATGGTGTTTTGAGCGTAGACCTGGATTCCGGTGGGCCCGGTTCGGCCGACATTGACCCGTTGAAGCCATTCGTCACCAACGAGCATCTCCCCGATGGCCAGCATGGGCTCGGTGAGGTCGAAGATTCCCGCATAGATCAGCTTGCCCAACCCGGCCGGGTCGGAACCCTGGTAGATGCGGACTGTCACGTTTCGGCCGACTTCCTCGGCGGTCTCAGCGGACATCGTGACGATTCGGATCGAGTGGCGACCCGCCATGAACGTTCCTGGATCGCCGAAGTCCGTTCCGCTGCCGGCGATATCGGGATCAGGACCACGATGGCCGGGGTCTTCGATGCGAACCATGCTGTCCGACGGGTAGACGTCCAATTGGGCAATGAGCTGGCTAGACATGATCTGTTCGACCTTACCGAGGAACTCCTACTTCTGACCTTTGCGGCGCTTCTTGTTCGTGCTCTGCTTCTTGTTTTTCTTGCCACCGTTGCGGGAACCGTGCTTGTTGCCGCGGTTCTCGTTACGGCGGCTGGTGCTGTCTTGGGTGTTGTTGGTGACGTTCGTTTGGGAAGCGTTGCCCCGGCTCGGGCCGTTGGTGGCCTCGCGCGCGTTCGCTTGGGCGCGAGCACGGGCCGCATCGGCGGCCGCGTCCTGACCGTTGCGCCGGTCGATTGCGCAACGGGCACACCGTACTTGGCCATCGTTGCCTCGGAACACCCGATCGTAGGGGTCCCCATGACCGATGTTCTGATCCTTGAATGTCTTCAGGATTTGCTCGGATTCGCGCGGACCTTCCCACGCTGGAACGTGTTCGACGCGCGACTCGGTGCCACCGTTGGCGGTGGACTGTTGCGAGGAAGCAAGCGGGTCTTCATCGCGCTGCCACCATTTGTGGCTGGGCGCCTTTGACGTGGCCCCGTACCGGTTGGCGTCGATGGTCGGTTTGTCTGTCTCGCGGTTGAGGGTGACGGGGGCGCGCCCTTCGTCGATCGCGGACAGCTTGTTGTTGAACGTGCCGGGAGTCCATTCCTGGCTATAGATGGTTGCCGGGTTCTCGCAGGTGTGGCCGCAGTCATTCCGAGTGCCGGCAGGCTGGGAAAAGCTCGGCGGCCGGTAGTCGGTCTTGGGTGGAACGGGCCCGATGGGCAGCTCCACGGGGTAACGGCCATCGGGCGAGCGCAGCGGTCCTGCCGGAGGTCCGGTGGGCACTGCCGGAGTGCCCGCACCCGGCTTGGGTGTCAGCGGGCCGGCGATGTCGTTGGCCAGTTGCGGCGACGGGGTGGGGGTGACCGGTTTGACCGCCGCGACATCACGGAGGGCACCTTCGGCGAGGTCGTCGCCGAGTTTCTGTGCGCCGCGTTCGGCGATCGCGGTCAGACCTTTTTGCAGGCTGCGAGCGGGGCTGATGTAGTTGGTGACTTCCAGGGCGTCGCCGGCGGCGGCCAGGACCTGGTTGGACGGGTCAGCGGCGGCGGCTTTCTGAACCAGCCCGGTGGTGCCCGAGAGCACCAGGCTGGCACCGAACCCGGTCCCTACGCCGGTGACCATGAGCACTGATCCGCCGACGATCTCGGCGGATTCCAGCGGGTTGTTCTTGACGAAGTTCCCGACAGCTTTGGCCCCGACCACGGTGGCATCGGCAACCGTGTGGGCTGCGGACACGACACTGTCGACCATGCAGGAAAAGCAGGGGTCGGCGTATACCGGCCATACCGTGGCGGCGTCGGGGTGGATCACTTGGGCCAGTAGGTACAGGCCCGGCCGGATCTGTTGGGTCACAAAGGCACTCGGCACATCGCGACCGTGGCTGTCGCGGGCCTGCGGGGCGGCGATCGTTGCGATGGTGGTTGCCGCCGGGGTGGCCTGGTTCAGGGTGATGATCCCGCTGGCGTGGGCCAGCATCACCGTGTCGGCGGGGGTGCGCAGGAACATCGGCACCATCGGCAATACTTGGCCGTCCGCGCTGGTAGCCGCCGCCGAGGTGCCTGGCGATGTGGCAGTGTTTGCCATCGGTTGGGGGATGCGGGTGATGGTGCGCCCACCTGCGCCCTGGTTCTCGGCGATCACGCTGAAACCGGCGCCGCGGTCTGGGTACACGACCTGGCCGGTCGGGGTGGGCTCGGCGGCACCCAAGCCGGCGGGCAGGACCAGTTGGGCGCTGCGTCCGTCGGTGGTGGGCAGGTCCCAGCCGGCTACCGGATCAGATGGGATGTTCGCCGACCGTGCCGCAGCGCTGATCGTGCCGTCCGAGGCCAGGGCGGTCCCGGCGAACGCAGCGGACGCCGTAGCAGCCATTGCTTGTGCATCCGAGGGTGCACGATCGCCAGCGGTGGCGGGCTCGGCTGGGGTCAACAGGTGCACCCCGCTGACGACCAAAGCCAGCGTGGCCACCAGCGTGATGGCTAACTGTGCCCAGTGTCGACTACTCCACAATGGCCGGTCGCCCGGCAAAAAGTCCCCCACGATGAAATCCCCCTACTTGCACCAGAGTCTGCGTTCGGCAGCAATGACGAACTCTGTACGGGGTAGTCGGAAACCACGCCTGGGACCGAACGTCAGCGAACAGTGATCTCCAGCACACCGACCAAAGCGGACCGGCACGTTATGCGCACGCAAATTTGTCATCAGTAGTTGTTGTGACATTGCGTGAGAACTGGAGCTACTTGTGACATCGGTGTGACATCGAGTCTGAGAATGTGCATGCGTTTTGAGAACGGACAAGCAGTTGTCCGTTCTCAAAACGCTTGTGTCATTTCCCGACCCCTGAGCTGGGCAGACGGCGACGTTGAACCATCCCGCGTTTGATGCGCACCTCCTTCCTTGGGAAGGTGCATGTCATGCCGAGCAAGTACGACCCGGAGA
>NZ_JBJIAK010000107.1:0-4899 GCF_045310915.1 Mycobacterium sp. SMC-17
CCGACCCACCCGGGTCGCAGTTCAACGTAACCGTCACAACATCACGAAATAACTGCAACTACGAACTTAAGGAACCCTCATGTCCCACACCATCACTGGCCGTGCCCGCCACCTCGGCCCCGCCGCCGGCCTCGTCCACGCCAAAGACGACCACCGAATCATCAACTGGACCGGCGACGCCCAGCTCTACCTCCTGAGCCCGGCCCTGCGCGGCTACAACGCCGTCGTCGTGGTCACCAACGACAACTCCGACCACGCCCCCGAATTCGGTGTCGAGACCAACATCTACGGCCTCGAAGGCGAAGGCCTGCTCCTGGACTGGGACGACATCGGCGGCGGCCGCGGCATAACCACCATCGCCGACGCCCTCGTAGACGCCGGCTACCAGCTCGCCTGAACAACCACCCACACCCAACCCGAAAGGAACCGGCCATGAGCAACCACCTCGAATGGGGCAACGCCCGCGACGCACTCGCCACCGTCCAACAAGCCAACCGCCAGGACCGCCGCGACTACCTCGGCGAGACCAACACCCCACCGCCGCACCCGCCCATCTTGCAGGCCAACCTCGTCAACTTCGACGGCGACGGCCTCGCCCTGATCGGAACCCGCGAAGAAATCCTGACCTACCTCGACCGGGCCCGCACCCACATCGAACGCCACACAGAACCCGGCACCGGCCAACCCTGACCGAGCCACCCCGACCTCAATCACATTCCCAGAAAGGAACATTCACATGGCCACCATGGACATGGACACCAAAGCCCTCATCTTCACCGCCGGCCAACCCGACCAATTCGGTCGGACCTGGCCCCTGGCCATCTACGGCACCACCCGCGACCACCGCTCGATCTGCCTGAGCCGCAACATCTCCCCACATGTCCAGGCCGTGCAGGCGTGCCTCGACATGGCCGAAGAAGCCGGCATGACCAACGTCCACGTCGGCCACGACACCTGCGGCTGACCCCCACCCCCCGGGCCCGACTTGGTCTTCCCACCCGGGAGCCCGGGTCGGGCCCCCTTTTTTCTTCCCGCCCGAACGTCCTCGGCCACCTGCCGGCGGCCGAAAAAACCCGCCACTCACCACTACCTGTCAGCGGTGGGGTCGCAGCGTAATCGGCCGGGGGCCCGACCCGTCCAGCCCCGCCCGGGCCCGGCTCCGCAGGCCGAGTGACCTTTTCGGCCCTACCCAAGCTCGCTGCCGCTCGCGGGGCCGAAAACCCTGCTGCGCCAACCCCGGGACTCTGCGGGCTGGACAGCCCACCCTCGGCCGGTTCCGCGCACCCCCAGCGCGCTGACCGGCGCGCGCATATCCATCCGGAACGGAGAAACCCATGACCATCGCGGACTTCACCCGCATCGAGCCCGTCGTGTCCATCGTGTGCCACGGCGAAGCCGGATACCCCTACCGCGCCGACTGCCAATGCGGCCACCGGACCGAGAAAGCGTCCACCGAAGACGCCGCCCGCGTCCTGGCCGAAGCCCACCGCGACGACGACCACCACGGCCACGCCACCGTCGCCGTCGACCCCTCGGTCCCGACCATTCCCGAGATCTACGAGGGCATGTTCGATCACTGCCTCACCGTCACCCACGCCGAGAGCGAATGGGCGGCCATCCGCGCAGGCATTCCCCAATGGCACGACGGCGGGAAAACCCGCGGCGAACTGGCTCGCATCGCCCACCGCCGCTGGGACGCCCTGCGCAACAACGGCGGCCAGGCGGCCGGCAAATGACCGCCAACGCGCTGCGCAGCTGGGACGGCCTAGCCACCCGTCGCCACGGATACGACTGGCATATTCACACCCCCGCCGGAGTGTTCATGCTCCGGCCCAAACCCGATCACGGGACCGGCTGCCACACCGGCCCATGCCGGATCATGCCCGGACTGCGCACACCGCTCGATGGCACCGACCACGCGAGCCTCGGCGACGCCCGAGCAGCCATCGCCGAACACCTGGGTCTGGTCGACAACACCGACCAGACCCTCCGCGCGGCGCTGCGCTAACACCCAGCCCGTCGGGCCGGTCGACCCCTGCACCCGCGGGAGGTCGACCGGCCCCCCTTTTTTCTTCCCGGTTACGGGGCAGGCGATAGCCCGCCTGCCGGCGGGCTATTGGGTTTGGGCTGTACTCACCAACACCTTGTCAGCGGGGCGCCAAGTGTATTGGCCGCCAAGAAGATCGGCGCGTCAAGAACCCTTCCCGAAACCGGTGACGGCGCACCGAGTGACTATGTCGGCCCCTACCCAAGCGCGGGCCCAGGCGCCTGCGGCGCGGACCCGACGCCCGGGGGCCGACATTCGCCGCCCACCGGCCCCGGTCACGGCCGTTGACTCACCCGATCCAGGCGCCCAATCCCCCGCACCCCAGCGCTGACTCGCGCCTCGATCACCAACCAGAACGGAAACGACCATGGCCAAGACCACAAACACCACCGAAGTCCTGCGCACCTACCACCTTGCCGAGCGCTTGCGCGGCATCGCCAGTGACGCCCTCTACAGCAGCTTCGTCGGCGTCGAGGAACGCAAGCCGATCGACGGATTCATCGTCACCGCCCACCAGGTCGCGCACTGGTGGGGATACAGCACCCACGTGCGTGCCCTCAGTGCCGCCGGCGAACTGGTCGCCGCTGCCGAGGCCGCCGCAGCACACCCCCTGCCCGCATCCATCCGGTCCCGCGTCCGCACCTTCCGCACCGGACCACTGACCTGGCAGCACACCGCCGGACAGATCACCAGCAGTGGCACCGACACGAACCCCAGCACCCGGTTCGTCGCAACCGGAAACGCCCACTACTACGAGCTTCACAGCACCTACGACATGGACACCGTCACGCGCAGCTGGGAGCTCTACATCGACAGCCAACAGCAAGAGCGGCGATTCGCCGGGCCCACCGGCGCCGCCGACTTCGTCATCGACCAGTACGAAGCAGGCCGCTAACCCGGCCGCCCCGGCAAGAAAGGACCAGCACCCGTGATCATCCGCGGCATCATCTCCCGAACCACCGACGCCGGCCGAAACGTCGACATCCCGTTCATGATCGACTCGAGCACCGGCACCTACAACCAATGGGGCCACGACACCATGACCCTCGGCGAAAACGTCGACCTACTCGAATCCATCCGCGACGCCATGATCGACGCCGACTGACATCAGCTAAGGGGCACGGCCAGCCACCCGGTTGGCCGTGCCCCTTTTTTTGCGTCAACCCCACCCTGGCGGCGCGCCGGCGCACCCTGTGCGACCGGCGATGGCCACCTAACGGTGGCCGAAATCCGTAGCCCCTCACCGGCTTGTGGTCACCACGCCGCCGGCGCCCCAGGGGCGCCAACGGCTCCACACCAAACCTCACCAACGCCTAGTCAGCAGGGCGCTAACCCTACCGATCGGGTCCTCGCCATCAACCCACGCCCGAACCTGGCGCCGGCGGCGGAGGACATTTGCGGCCCAATCAGCTCGCTGCCGCTCGCGGGCCGCAAATCCGCCGGCCCCAGCCCCGGCCTCAAAGGGGTTGACACCGAGGCCTTCCGATCGTCCGGACGCACCCGAGCTGACCGGCGCCAGAGCCGGTCACCACCAACGGAAGGACCGACCATGACCACCACGATCCCGCAAGCATTCACCGTCGCATTCGCCCTCGCGGCCGACGCCGCCGAGCTCATTGAGAACACCGAGCCCGGACAGACCACCCTGCGCGGCCACAAGTACGGACCGTTCGACATCCGTATCCGGCGGACCTACACCCCCGAACGCGACACCCTCACCCTCATCGCCTACCACGACGGCCAGATGATGGCCTCCATCGTGGCCGTCAACAACGGGGCCAAGACCGTCGCCCGCATTCACCAGATGCGGATCGGGGACCTGATGGTCAAGCGGACCACCGATCACAGCTTCACCGGAATCGGCCGGGTCGAGGGCCAGCGCCGCCGCTTCACCCTCACCGTGCACCGCGGCCGCGGCTGGACCGTCGACGTCAACGCAGAAGAACCCACCTGGTGGCTCAACTTCACCGAGGCCGCCAAGCACATCACCGACACCTACCACCCCGCCAGCTAGACCACGGCCGGCCGCCCCCGGGCGGCCCCACCCGTGTCTTCCCGCTCTCGGCCCACCACCGACAAGGCCACCTCGCGGTGGCCGAAAAACCCGCGCACTCACCAACTGCCTGTCAGCGGCCGCCCATCGTAATCGGTGGGCTCATGTCGGGGTCAACCCTGCAACCGGTCCGCGCCGCGGCGTACCGAGTGACTATTTGGGGCCCTACCTCAGGTTCGCCCCAGGCGCTGCGCGCCGGCGAACCCGGGGCCCCAAATCCGCCGCACCGCGCCCCGGCCTTGGTCGGTTGACCCCGACGCCCACCGATTCCCGGTCGCCCGTGCCACCCGGCACACCAACTCGACCGAAAGTCACCACCATGTCCGAACTCATCGCCACCATCTACCTCAACGACGCCGACGCCAGCTTTCTGGGCTTCAACCGCATCGCGCCCGCCCGCCTCGCCGCCGCCGCCGGCTTCACCCTCCCCGTCGACGGCCCCGTCACCGAAGCCGCCACCAAAGCCGCGCTCGAAACCATCTTCGAGCAGCTGAACATCGACGAGCCCACCGCACCCTGGGCCATCAAGTACCGCCTCGCCCGCCACCGCAGCCTCAGCGTCGGCGACGTCGTCGCCCTCGGCGAGACCGCCTGGGCCTGCGCATCGGTCGGGTGGGACCGCGTCACCACCGACGACCTGCGCGCCGCCATCGCCCGCTAACCCACCAACAACGGGGGCCGGCCACCACGGCCGGCCCCCCCTTTTGCCTACGGCCACGCCGCGCCGGCCGCGCTCGCGGTGTTCCGCGCGATGCCGACCTCGTGGTGCTGGCGCACCTACTCGCCGGCCGCGCTCGCG
>NZ_JBJIAK010000108.1:0-4856 GCF_045310915.1 Mycobacterium sp. SMC-17
GGCACCGACACGGCCTGAACATCTCCGCCCACCTCAGCCCCGTCCCCGAATTCCCACCACCCCAGGGGACTTAGCCTCAGCGCTTCGTGCGTACGGCGGTCCGGTGCTATCCAGTCGGCCTCAGCACGCCACCGCATACGGGTTTCATACCCAGCGGCGACATCGTCGGGGTTGACCAGTACCTCGTATTTCTCCTGCTTGCCCCAAACGCGGACGCCTTGATACGCCGGGTTGTCGAGGATGGCGCGGATAGCCGAATGAGACCATCCTCGCGGGTCACGGTGCGGGTTCCTCGCGGGGTCATATTGGCTTGGCGACGGCACGCCGTCGTCGGTGAGCTGTTGCGCGATGTAACGCAGGCCCGCTCCGTCGGCGTACATCCGGTAAATCCGCTCGACGGTCGGTGACGTGGCGGGGTCGGCTTCGAGGCGGTGCAGCCGTTGCCCAAGATTTGCCTTGGCAATGTTCGGGTGTGGGCCCGCGTCGACGAGCCGGTAGCCATACGGTGGTCTGCCACCGAGGTATCTGGTTGTGTCCTGCGCGAGTGCCGACATCGCGGCGCGGACACGCATCTGGATACGCGCGCGCTCGCCCTTGCTCATGCCACCGAAGAGCGTCATCACGAGGTCATGCGCCTCGGAGCCGGGGTCGACCGCTCCACCGACCTCGGGTACCCACAACCCAACTCCGTAGTGCGTCAGCACAGGGAAAGTGAGCGCGAACTGAGGCCCATAGAACGCGCGGGCGGGCTCCCCGATCACGACAGCATCAAAGCCACGGCCACGAGACGCGACGTCATCAAGCAGACGTGATGCTTCCGGCCTTCGCTTCCAAGGCAGCGAACGGCTCTGTCCCACGTCGAAGTAGTCAGCCGCCAGGACTCCCCTGTGCGGAGTGATCAGGTCCAACGCGCGGCGCTTCTGCCAGCTTCGGCTCGCCTCCGGGTCTTGAGCATCCTCTGTGCTCACTCGGCCATAGAAGGCGAACCTGAGGCTCATGCCACTTCCCTCCCTGATGCACGCATCCGGTCCCGTACAGCCAGTATGACGTTGATCAGCGCGCAGTTGGCTTCGTGCGGAAGTCGAAACTGGTTGACTAGATCAATTTCAACACCTCCCTCTGACAGGTTCGGCGCATCGCATTCCGATCGACCATGCGCGGGCCGAGGACCTTTCTCAGCCATCACATTCCCCCGCCGGGTCCCAATGTTTGTCACCGACTTGGCGATGCCGTTCAGCAAGTCCTTCCAAGCGGGCGTCGATATGACGCAGGCTTGCCGAAACAGCCAACACGCGGTCGCCTACGGTAGCGTGTCCGGCGCGGTCGAATTCCCACCCGATGTCTTCACTAATCTGCGGCTGAGCATGTTGGTCCACAACGTGTTTCGTGTTGTTCTGACGAGACCATTGAGCGCGTTGGCTGCGCAGCGCGCTCATGGTGGTGGAATAACGGCGGGATTTGGTGGTGATGTGGCCTCGATAGCCGAGGGTGTGCAGCCATCGGTCGATCCCCACCAGAGCCGGGGTGTTTCCGATGCCGGACTGGGTGCCAGCAAGCACAACGATGGTGGTCAGGATCGACCGCACGTGCTCGGAAACATCAAGGGAAGCAATAGATTCAGCGGACAGGCGGCGGGCGGCGATACCGAAGTCCTGCAGGGATTTGGTGACGTACTTCGCGAGATAGCGAGCGACACGCCGCGGCGTCAAATGATCACTTGCCATAGCGGTATCCGAGTCTTCGTTGCCAGATGGTGCGGCTGCGGCCAGAGGCTGGGTATCGATCTGAGTGCCGAACCGCACCAACACAGTGCCGCTTGCCGTATCAAGATCACCAATTTCGGCAGGGGCAGCAACCGTGATGGCGATCTGGCGCGCGACGCGGTTGATCAGTGCTGCCAGAGCCGGCGCGGTGATTGGCGATTGCCATGGTGACTGTGCGTTGTGACGAGGCTCCGCGCCACCGGAGGTGGCACGGCCGTAACCAGTGTGGTCACCGGCCGTGGTGGTGTCGTTGACAGGGTCGAGGCGAATAAGGGCGTGGATGTGAGGAATGGCGCGGGCCTGCAGCTCCACGACTTTCACGAAACTCACCTTGACCGAGTCAGGATCGGCCCCGACGGTCTTCAGTTCGCACCGGGCGGCACGACGCAGCGCGATGGTGAAGCGGCGCCAGAGTTCGGGGAGGTACCAGGTGAACAGCACATGACTGATGTAGTCGTAGCAGTCAATGCATAGGGGCTGCCCGATCAGCGGGTCATCTCGGCAATGGGTGGTGCTGCACCACAGGGGCTTTCCATGCGGGCAACGCCGGTGTCCGCCATCTCTGGCGGCATCTCGGCACGCGGTCTCAGTGTGGTGGTGCACCGCGCCATATCCCGGCGCGGTCAGCGTGACGAACACTTGCGGATGTCCCACGATCGTGGCGGGGACGTCGTGGTGACCGCCAGCGGCGCCGGCGTGCACAAGTTGCCAAGTGTCCCTGGCGTAAAGGTCTGAGCAGGACGGGCAGACCTGGGCGCGGCGGTTGTTGCAGCGCGTCCACACCACCTGATGCCGGCCGTGGAGGTCAGCGCCGCTCAGTTGGATGGGGTGAGCACAGAACCCGACCGATTCGGCGCGACGCCACCAAGCGTCGAAGCCGGGTGATGATGCCCGCCGGACCATGTCACGCACCACCCTGTCCACATCGACGCTGGCGGCGGTGGCGGGCATACCTGGCAGCACCCACTCCGGGTTCCCCACCGCTCGGTCCGCTGAGGCTGTGCCGGTCACGACTTCTCCTGGTTCCCGGATGCGGTGGTGCGTGGGTGTGGTGCCCGAAAGGTGCGAGCCAGGGTGCTGATGTCACGGTCCGTGACGTGGAACGCCCGGATGCGGGTGGGCGTGGCGGTGCCGTCAGTCATCACATACCCGACACCCGGAGTGTGATCGCTAATGTCGTCGCAGACCGCGCCAGCGTCGCGGGCACCCTGCCCCAGGACCATCGCGGTTTGGGTGGCTTCGGTGAGCCGCAATCCGACCCGCACAGTGAACAGCTGGCGCACCGGGAGGGTGTCCTTTGCGGGGTCTTGGATGGCTTGCAACCACCGAGATGCCGACTGCACGGCCCTGGGATAGCAGCATGCCCAGGAGCTGTTCAATTTCTACGCGGAGTTTCCGATCAGTGAGATAGGCAGTAAGGGCAGCGATTTCGTCGATAACGACGACCAATAGCGGATCAGCGACAGTAGGTGTGTGTAGCCGGGTGTGGCCCCGCAACCGATCAGCGCGCCGGTGCATCACGTCGACCAGCGCGCGCAGCAGTTCCAGGGTGGCATTGCCGGCGTCGTGGGTGAACGCGGTGAACATAGTGGCGCCTGCGCCCAACTCCATTCCACCTTTCGGGTCGATCACGCACAAGCGAACCCGCCCGGTGCGCACGTGTGGTGCCAGGCCTGCGATCAGTGACCACAGGACGCTGCCCTTACCGGAGCCAGTAGCCCCGGCCACCAGAAGGTGATGCCCCAACACGGGTACCCGCCACAGTTGATGGCTGTCGGTGACCCCTGTCGGTATAGCGCCGCAATCCACAGGGGTGGCAGCGGTGGGCATAGGTAGCGCAATCGGGTCAGCCAGCGGGTCGCCGCGCACAATGGTGACACGCATCCGACCGGGCGCGATAGCGGTCACGGTGACGCGTTCGGCACGCCAGGCCGCAGCGAGCGCGTCAGTTTGCTTCTGCCAGTTGCTGATTGACTGACCGGTCACTACCGACACATCGATGGTGTCGGTGTGGTCCCCGATCGCGATCACCCGCAGGGCGGGAATATGTTCCCGCTCGCCGTGCTTGGTGGTCAGGCCGTGTAGCGCGCAGACCTGGGCCCAGGCGCGTTGATAGCGTGACCACCGCAGATAGGCGTGCCAGGGTGGGTTTAGCACCAGATGCTCAAAAGATTCCTCATCAAGGAATGCCCAACCCATGTAGGCCGCAACGAACCCGGCCAGGGTGAACATCCCAATGTTGTACCCCTGCCAGATGCCGACCCCCAGCGCGACCGCGGCCGGGACCCCGAGCAGCGGGAAACGTAGCGCCCACCACAGCAGGTGGCCGAAGGCGGTGACGATCGAGATAAGAAGGTCGCCGACCCAGTCCTCGTTTTCTTCGTTCCGCTTGTTGTTGCTTGCCGTGTTCGACATGCCGTCCTGTCTTTCGTGAAAGTGTCTGTGGGAGTGAGTGATCAGCCCGCCGACCGCCGCCACCTCTGCAGCGTGGTAGCCGGCGGGCCGACCTTAGGCGCGCTAGGAGCGCGGCGGCACGGCTTTTGCGTCGGCGACGGTAATGGCATCAGCCCCATAGGCGATTCCGTTCTTGCCATTTTGGTTCCACGGCAACGCCACCAGGTTCGATACCGTGACGGATTGCCCCACAGTGACTTTCGGTTCACCAGCCACGGTCACCGCCAGAATCTCGGCCCCGTCTGTATCGAGGGCCATAAGCTGCACCGCATACAGCGGCAAGCCAGTACCTTTGTCGATTTTCGGATGACCCGATTCGAAATCGATTCGCGCCTCAGCACTTTTCGTGCACATCCACGAGACCGCACTGGTATCGATTTTCAGTTTCATTGCTTCCCTGTCCTTTTCGTTGTCACGTCGCGCCCTGAGCGAGCGCTGAGATCACTACACGTGGACATCCCGGACATTCACAGAGACACCGAAGGACATCGAAGACACGTTGGACATCGGCGTGGACATTCGCGGACATGCGTGCGGACATGGCCATAGAACTGTCCGGCTGGAGCAATGATCAGAACCTGTGGATGAGCCTTGGTAGGGCGGCGTGAATGTGGGCGCGCCTTCCCGGGGATGATCACA
>NZ_JBJIAK010000109.1:0-4856 GCF_045310915.1 Mycobacterium sp. SMC-17
CAGATCATCCTCGGGAAGGTGCGCCCTTTCCTACGCCGCCTCGCCGAGGCTCATCCACAGGTTCTGATCATTGCTCTGTGACTCCAGATGCGCTTTCAGTGATTTTTCGGCGCGGGGCATCACCAGAACCCATTGGTCGGCATGTTCGCCGTAGTCGAGGACAGGGATGACGTTGCGGTATTTGGCTGCCTTGAGAGCGGCCCCGACCAGTAGCTCTCGATCGGCACCCGGGGCCTTGTCCACTAACTTCGCGACAGCCTGGGTGCCGGCTTCGTCCTCGACGACGTACGGCTTGCCGAACCCAGCGGGATCGGCGCCCGGCAGTTCCCCCATTACGCGCCAAATCTTGGCCTTGAGGTGCAGTTCAGTTCCCGGTGTGAGCACAACTGCGATTGAACACGAGACCACTCCGAGAGCGAAGGGCCAGATTGCACACTGCTCAAGCTGGAGACTGCCGCCGAACGGACCGGGGACCCTCTGCCAGCTCGGCGGAGTAGGCATCGCCGGGCAAACAATTGCACCGGCCGCTCACATACGCTGCGTCGGTCAGCTCCGTAACCTGCGTGCCGGGTGGCTGGCGCCTCTCCCCTGCCCGCTTTCAGCCGCTCAACACTCCGCGCATACCGAGCAATACGGCGGAATGGAATACTGAGGGTTACCAGTAGGTCGGTAAACCCCTGTGTGACAGCCGATTTGGCGCCCGTGATAATAGTCGTCCAGCCTCAGTCAAGTGGGCGGAGTTCTCAGTGCTTCTGGCGGCAAGCACGCCTCAGACTCGAAAGTTGCATTCAAATTGGCGGACAAGGCGGTTGGACGGTTGCTTGCCACGGCAGCTATCGGCGTCCGCGCCGCGGCGGCGGACTTCAGGGGTATCTAGTCATACGCGGCGTTCTGGAACTGGCGCTGCCGGCGCGTTTGATCGAGCGTGTCAGCCGAACACCGGTCGGACGTAAACCATGATGAAAGAGAAAGATTGGGGACCGGCATCGAGGATGCCTCCGGGAACGGGCAATCCTCCCGGCGCAACTAGCTGGTGGGGATCCAAGGGAATGAACCCCTGCCCGTTCGGATTGCAGGCTGCTTGGGACGGCCAGCAAACTACGGCCCGGTGACCCGGGCCCGCGTCGGGCGCGAACTCCAGCCTGAAGGGTTGCGAAGAGTGGAATCGAATGGTTCCCCAGATGCTGTTGGGCACCGCGTTGTCGCCGGTAACCTGGCCGACCACGCGGGTCTCGGTGGAAGCGCACTGCGGCAGTCGCAGGGATGCTCGGACATTAGTGATCTCCATGCCCGGTGCGCTGGCGTTGTTCCAGAACATGAATCGAATCCGGTACGAGCTTTGCGGGCTCACCTCTACGGAGCGCTCGTAACCGCCGTTTGGTCGCGGACTGTCCTGATAGATCGCGTCTCGCGCGGACACCAGCCACATTCGCTCGTCAACCCCGTCGTCAATACCGTTGTTGAACGCGGGAACGCTGCTTTCGCCTAGCGGGACTACGGGGCGGTCCGGTCCCCAATCGTTGGCCTCGTAGGGCTGCTCGGTGCACGTCTCCGGAGGGGGCTTTGCTGTCCCCGGTCTGCTGTTGCGACTACCAAGCGGGTTCAAGATCGCCGGCCAGGTCCAAACGGCTGCGATCAGGGCGAGAAGGACGACGCAGCTGACGCTGGCTGCGCGGCGACTGAACGTCGCCGGGTGAATGGACGGCCCCCACGCTTGGTATGCGGCCAACACCAACCCGAATCCTGCTAACGCTAGTGGCAAGGCGGCAGCGTCGTCGAGGTGCCACACCCACTGCGTCGTCAGCTTCCAAGTGAGCAACGCTATGAGCAGCCCAAGCAGGAGGCTGACGACGAACTTCTGCAGCGTGTCGCGTGGAGATGAACTGGGACCACCTGAGCTCACCGCGAACGCCCCCCTCTACCGTCAAAGGTCAGCCACCTGGAAAAATCGAAAATACAGGCTGCGGACGCTCGGAACTGCGACCGACATTTAGCACATCGCGTAAACGTCAGATTTCAGACGCCAGTCGACCGCTGGCGTCGCCTGCGGTCGCGTATCGCGCTGTCATAGATTTCCCGGTGGCCGCGCTTGCGGGAACTCGCGGTGCCTTACAGCATTAGCCTGGTCAGCGATCGTTCGCTCGTTCCGCCGTCCTTCAGCGTCCGCGTTTGGACCTACCGGTAGGCCCTATCGATTTGGTTGGCACTATAACCACCATCGAACTCGTTGAGTTGGTGCGTTCGCGTCGGGCTGGGCCCGCACGACCACAAGTCGGGATTACCGATACCAATTCCTGTACCAATTCCTGTTGATAGCGCCAGTAACAAATCCGCCCAGAAATCGGCCAATACGAGGGGTTGCAGGCGTTCAGACTCCCGTCTTAGGTGCTCAGACTGTTTGATGCCGAACTGCCACGTGTATTCCTTGCTGCCGTCCGGATACTCAGACATACCGTATTCGTCAAAGACGCACCCACATTCGGCCGCTGCCTCTATGGCCGCCGTTCGAGTGCGCGCATCGACGTCGATGCCCCCGAGAATGTCTTGCGGGTCGTGCATGTTCAGGCACCAGACGACCCATGGGTAGCTATCGAGTCTGTCGATGACATCAAGCTCGTCGTAGGTGTCCCACCAATAGCCGGCCGACTGTCCTGTGGATTCGGCCTGGTCTCGATCGAGGTCGGCCAGCAGCGAGCTCACGGCTCCTAGTTGCCGCAGTTGTAGAGCGATCCGGGCGGGCGAAATTTCGCTCGACCAGGTCGCAGCAGCGGGATACTCCTCGGCGAGTTCACTGATCACTGCGCTGAGCTCATGCGTTGCGAGCACAGCGGCTATACCGGCTGCGTGGCGGTCGACGAGGAATTGTCCACCGTCGCCCGCGTCGTCAGTTCCAACCAGGTACCTGCGAGCGAGCGTGGTCATGTGTACGCCCTGAGTTGCCAGGTAGTCCTGGAAGCTTGTCGACCCGACGGGCTGTTCGCAGGCTGGGATCTGCGGCCTCGGCCACGGGAGGCCGAGACCGTCGAGTACGAGCGCGGTCACGCTGGCTAATTGCTGATCTCTGGTGACATGTGGTCGCGCGGACCATAGCCAACCCTCAGGATCGTCGCCGGACCTGTCGTATTCCGCGGCCATCCTTTGCAGCACCATTCCTAAGTTGAGCGTCAGCGCGTACGGGTCATCGCATGTGGCGGCTGTTCGGGGCACCAACGGGCGCTTGGTGAAAATGTCGCGGTGCCGGCGCGGATCGCCCGCGATCCTGGCGATCATGCGGGCTCCCTCGAGTTGCGCAGCCTCGATTGATGGGAGGTGGCCTTCAAGGTTGAACTGATCGAAATCGCCTGCGGCGGCGTCGAGGTTGAACTGACCGAAATCGCCTGCGGCGGAGTGGATGACCCCGACATGACATACGTAGCCGATCGCTGATTGTCGCATGTCGGGTTGATAGAACTCAGGGGTCGACGTCGGATCACTACTGTGGCGGACGTTTTCACTGACAACAGCCGATAGCGGGAGTGGCACCGTGTTGATCGGTACGTCGGCTCGGAGTGCCCCGCTCGACTGTCGATGCCACGTCAGGTGTTTGAGCTGTTCCTCGGTTGCCGTCAGGTATCCGTCGCCGATTCGCCCGAGATGGTCTGCGAGGGCATAACGCAGGACGTCGTTGTCGCCTGGCCGCCAGCCGTCGCGATTGCGGAGTCGGCGAATAGTGTTTGCCCGGGCGCGTTTCACGGCGGCTTCCTCACGGTCTTCCCAGTCGGACTCCCCCGCAAATGGATAGGCGTCGCGGTAGTAGTCATTGCTAGCGTTTGCCTTCGTACGCTTCGTGGTCCGTTGGGGCCTCTTGACTACGACGATTGCCGCCACTTTGACGGTCGATTCTCGAAGCCCCAATTCCGTTGCGGCCGTGACAAGTTGCTCGTCATCTAGCTGGGCCAGAAGTTTCTTGATGTATCGTGCCACAGCGCGGATCGAATCTGGTACCGGATCGATCGTTTCGTGCCCTGCCAGCGTCCGAGAGAGTTCGCCCCATCGGGGTCCCAGTGGCGGCCGCGGCGGTGCTGTTTCTAGCGTGTCCAATACCGAGCCGACTAGCTGTGCGCCGAGAGGCCCCGACGGCGGGCGTAAACCGCAGAATCGTGACAGAGCGTCGATCATCGCTTCGGGACGAGCCGCCAGATTCGCGATGGCGGTACTACGCCGAGATACGGCCGGCGCTTGGGTGGTTGCTGCCCGAGCCGCGAAGTAGGTGCCGCCGCGCTCTGCTTGGCGTGCGCGAGCTTGCTGTTTGTGCTTGCGATCCCTAGTCATGTCAAGTGTCCTCGCACCGTCGTCGACTGAGGTTCCGCGCCACCTCGGTCTCGCTGATGCCGAGTACCTGACCAATCGTGGTGCGATTCGGAGAACCTTTCGATACTTCGAGGTCGCCGCGCGGTGAAACTGCTCGAGTATCGGCTGGGCAAGCACCGTTTGCCGCTAGATCAACGGTAACACTCGATGCAAGCCCAGGACCGCGTGTTCGTCAGCCCTTCCAGGGTGCGACGAGGGCCCACATTGTGCGCCAGTCTGCACCGCGTTCGCCCAACGGCGGTCCGCTCCCCCATCGACTAGGGGTATATCAACGGTTGCCCCGTCTCCGCTTTCGTGTGCTTCTGCCGGTCGCCGCCGATGGCCGTTGTCCTGGCTTCGGTTTGTCCGGTTCCGGCACCCTCAGGTCGGCGGACTTGATTCGGTGTCGATCAGGTCTGGTGTCGAGCTCGATGTCGCCGGCGCCGAACCTGAACCACCCCGAGTTTGGTGCACACCGGTTATTGGTGCGCAGTCTCTGATTGGGCTGCGGTCGTAGCGTAGTAGAT
>NZ_JBJIAK010000110.1:0-4827 GCF_045310915.1 Mycobacterium sp. SMC-17
ATTATTCCTTGCAGGACAGGCACTTTCGCTTATCTACACACCCCCACAGTCAACATTCCACGAAAAATCCGGGCTAGGTCCACGACCTGCTCCTGAGTGTCGCCCCACCGCAGGTGGTCGAAGCTGCTGGGAGAGTCGACCGTGCCGAGTGCAGCATGCGTGAGTCCGCTACCGAAGCGTCGCAGACGAGGTATGCGAACGCGCTGACGGCATGGGGAGCGGCCGGCGGCTACGAGATCGAAGTGTTCTGGGACGTCTGTACCGACGCCGCGCTCGGGACGAAGGGCGCGTCGTACGTTCCAGGCGGCGGAGTCTGTTGCGTTGAGCCGAATCGACACAATTGCTACCGGTTTTGTCGGCAGCAATCGACAGTTGCTGCAGCCGCCTACGAATTGCGGTTCGAATACCCGCCGGCATCATTCATCGATTGCACATGAGATCAACGTACGCAGTCTTGTACCGAACGAGATTGCCGACGTTCCCGGTAGGTCCTCGCTGTATCCAGGAGTGCTTGACGGCAGTGCCGTCGCGCACCGCGATGACCGTACATTGCTCGATGGGTGCGTTACCGACCTTGTTGAGTATCGGTCGAAGTCCCTGTGCTTCTAGCTCGCTGATCGTGGCCTGGGCCGATTTCTGCACCTCGGGCGCAGCCAGCGCCGGCGCCGCCGAGCCCAAGCTCAACACGATGGCTCCGCACGCAACCACGACGCCCTTGGTAATACCGCCGCCCAACAATTCAATTTCCTTTCCAGAATCCAAATACGTTTATCTGCGTATTCTCAAATTCAATTCTAGTCAGGTTCGAACGTGCGTCGAGGTATTCATATGCGACACATAATGATCGACATGCCAATTTCATGATCGATTCATAGCCATTTCAGACATTGCCAGCTCATGGCGTCCGGATGAGAGGGCCGCTGAGCGAAGCGACGCCCCTCGCGCGGTTGGGGTTGCCCGTCCCGAACGAAGGCACTCCGTGGGGCGCACAGCTATGTTTGTGCCGGCGATCTGGAGGCGCCGATGCCTGAACGGACCGATTCTGGGTATTCCGCCGACAGTGGACCGCCAGATGAAGAGGGTTGATGTGATTCGGTTCGGAATCGTCGCGGCGTTGGTCGCCGTTGCGGCAGGCCTTGCCGTTACTGCGCTTTTCGGTAGTTGGGTGTGGTGGATTGCGGCGGCGGCAGTAGGTGGGCTGGCCGCGGTAGGCGTCTTCGATGTGACGCAACGACGCCATTCTGTGCTGCGCAACTACCCGGTGATCGGACACATCCGATACCTGCTTGAAGCGGTGCGCCCGGAACTGCAGCAGTACTTCATCGAACGCAATTTTGACGGCCGACCGTTCGACCGCGACATCCGCTCACTCATCTATGAGCGGGCCAAAGGGACCGCGGCCGAGCTGTCGTACGGCACTGAACGGGATGTCGACGAGCCCGGGTACGAGTACCTGGTGCACTCGACCGCACCGGTGGAACCGCCGCCGCAGCCCTACCGGGTTCGTATCGGGGGCCCAGACTGCACCCGGCCCTATGACATGGCACTGCTGAACGTTTCATCGATGAGTTTCGGAGCGCTCTCGGCCAACGCGTTGAAAGCCCTGAATGCCGGGGCGCGACGGGGAGGCTTCGCACACGATACGGGCGAAGGCGGCCTGACGCCCTACCATCTCGGGGGCGCAGATGTGGTGTGGGAGATCGGGTCCGGCTATTTCGGCGCCCGCACCGCCGACGGACACTTCGACCCTGACCAGTTCGCCGACAAGGCCGCACACGACGCGGTCAAATGCGTGTCGCTCAAGCTGAGCCAGGGCGCCAAACCTGGGGTGGGCGGTGTGCTGCCCGCGTCGAAGGTGAGCAAGGAGATCGCCGAGTATCGCGGCGTGCCCGCGGGGGAGAAGTGCGTGAGTCCCGCTGCGCACTCGGCGTTTTCAACTCCACGCGAGCTTGTGCAGTTTGTGGGTCGGCTTCGCGAACTGTGCGGCGGCAAGCCGGTGGGATTCAAACTGTGCGTGGGATCGCGGGTGGACTTCTTGGCGATCTGCAAAGCGATGCGCGCCGAGGGGGTGACTCCCGATTTCATCATCGTCGACGGTGCGGAGGGCGGAACAGCCGCTGCGCCACTGGAATACGAGGACCACGTCGGGCTTCCGCTGACCGACGGATTGATGACGGTGCACAACGCACTGGTCGGTACCGGCCTGCGCGACGTCATACGCATCGGCGCCAGCGGCAAGGTTGCCGCGGGCAACGACATCATCAAACGACTCATTCAGGGCGCCGACTACACCAACGCTGCGCGCGCCATGATGATGGCCATCGGCTGTATCCAATCGCAGCGCTGCCACACCAATCACTGCCCGGTCGGGGTCGCCACACAGGACCCGCGACGGGCCCGAGCTCTGGACGTCGACGACAAGAGCGCGCGCGTGTATCGCTACCAGAAGGCCACTGTCGAGCAGGCAATGAAAATCATGGGATCGATGGGCATCGCCGATCCGGCGCTGCTATCACCGCATCTGCTGCGCAAGAAAGTCTCGGCCACCCAGCAGGTCTCGTACGCGGAACTCTACGAGTGGTTGGCGCCCGGTGAACTCATCGAGCAGGCGCCGGAAAGTTGGGCTTTCGACTGGGCGGCGGCCGATGCCGATTCGTTCCGGCCCATCCTGCGATCTCGGCGATTGTCCTGACGCCTGCAGGCCTTTGGCGTTCGAGCTGAGGCGGTTTGGGCGATTGACGTGGACGCGGCCGGGGTAACTCTCAGCCGAGGCCCGGACCAGTCGGGACCGTCAGGTGTGCCAGGGAGAACGATGAGCAAGATATCGAAGTCACTGTATCCGCCGCTGTCAGCTGCGTTCAGCGTGGTGGGCGGCCTGGTGGCCGGCAATGTCTTCAGTGTGTTGTGGGAGCGGATCGACGACTCTGGAGAGGGACCTCCGGCCCAAGGATCTGAACCGCTCGGGCGGGCAAGCCCTGCTCGCCGCCGGTGTGCAGGGCCTCGTCTTCGGTTTGGTCAGGGCTGCCGTAGACCGAGCGGGGGCGCGCAGCTACCGCGCTGTGGCGCGCGAGAATCCGGTGTAAAGCTCTCGCGGTTGGCTACGCGGGTTGACTCACATCACAGGTGCTCGATCGTCAGCCGTTGTCGATGCTTTGTGCCTGTTCAGCGCGCTGTCGGCTCTTCACGGACGGCCCAGGCCCGACCGAACGGTGTTTGAAGGAGACGCAAAACGAGCATGGCATGGTCATGGGCGAACACGAGAAAGCTGATGAGGCACGTAAAGGCCTGGTCGATTCGATCAAGGGCAGAGCAAAAGAGATCGCCGGCGCGGTGACCGGCAACGATTCATTGACCGCCGAAGGGCAGTTGGAGCAGGCGCAGGCGCGGGCCCGCAAGGAGGCCAACGCCATCGAAGCGGTCGCAGACGCCGAAGCCGACGCCGTCACCGGCCTGGCGTCGCAGGCCCGCCACCAGGCGGCCGGCGCCCGGGACGTGGTGCGGTCCGGCACGGACGCCGCGGAAGACGCCGCACAACAGCGGCAGGTGGACCAGGTCCAGCAAGCCACACAAACAGCGCGGCACCGCGCCGCCGAGGAGCAGGTCCGCGCCAGCGTCGAGGAGCAGCGCGAGGAACGGCAGGCGGAAATCCGGGAAACGGCCGACACCGCCGCAGCCGGCAGGGAGGCACGTGACGCGCTCGCCGAACATCGCGCCGCGCAGAGAGATGCGGACGAAGGGCAAGCCGAGGCCCGTCGCCTTCGCGAACGCGCCGAGACCCTCAGTGATCGAACCAACTTGTCCTGAAAGACATTGAGAGCCAAGGAGATATCGTGAGTATCATCGAATTGCCGTTACAGGTCTTGCGCATGCAATACCGCCTGGCCCGGTTTCCCCTGCAGTTCATCGAGGATCGGTGGATCGTCCGCCTGGACGCCGAAGCACCCGCTCGGCTGATCTATGAGCGGTCGCTCGGGGGTTTGGACGCTGCGGTCGGCGGAGTGCTGGGCGATTCCACGCTGCGCCGGCGGGGTGCGGCGCTGGCCCGCCGAAGCGAGGTTCGTGCCGAAGCTGTCGTGCGGAGCATGGACGCCGCCCAACGGCGCAAAGAGGCCGGCGCGCAGCTGGAGGACTCGCTGGAAGAGGCCGCCGACGACCGCGACGAAGCGATCGCCGCCAAGCAGGACGCAGTGGCGGAAGCGCGCGAGCGCGCGCAGCAGCGTAAGCGGCAGGCGGCGGAAGAGGCCGACAAGCGAATCGCTCAGGCCGCGAAGGCCAGCCGGGCCGAGGCCGAACGTAAGCGCGAGGCTGTCAAATCCGCCGAACAACAACGTCTGCAACGGATCGCCAAGGCCGAAGGGAAGGCGGCGGCTGCGGCCGAAGCCGCGCTCGAGGACGCGAGGGTCAAGCGTGCCGCGGCGGCAGCCAAACGCGAGCAGGCTGAGCAGGTCGAAGTACTGGCCGACGCCGAGAAGCAGAACCGGCGGGCGGGTCGGGTCTGACGCAGGCTTCCGAACCGACAGTGGCTTGTCCCGCGACGTTGCCGAGCATGGCGACTGTGCCGAAGGTGTCGCCGATCGTCGACACGAAGATATCGCCGGGGGCAGTGACGTGCCTGCGCGGCTAGGGACCTTCTTGGCAGCTGTCGAGACGCAAGGAAGGTTGACAAACGTGCACCGCTTGTTAGGCAAGCTCACCAGCCAGAGTTAGTTAGTGAGCGCAGATCGCCCCAGCATCTGGCTGCTGCTGGGGCGGGTCTGCTGCACGATCAGGTGACAGTTTCGGTCACGCGGCCTGACTGGCCGGTGTGGTCATGATTGCTTCGAATTC
>NZ_JBJIAK010000111.1:0-4388 GCF_045310915.1 Mycobacterium sp. SMC-17
CGAGCATCCTCAGTAACGCGCCACGGTGGTCCCATCCCCCTGGCAATCAGGTGGTCCCATCACCCTGGCAAGCGACAGCTCTCAAGTGCAGCGAAATATTGTTGGGGAGAAGCTGCTCGGTTTGCCCAAGGAGCCACGACTTGACTCTGGTCCGTTCCGCACCTTGGTCGGCGCCCGAGAAGGATAGGTGTTTGCATTGCGTGCGTGAGCGGTTATCGTGCGCAGTGCTCTGATACCGGGCGGTTTCGCGGTCACAACCGTCGCTTCTTCTGCATGAGACGTGGAGAACCTCTCCATGGCCGCGTTGTCGCCAGCTGTCCCGACGCGGTCCATCGATCCGACCGTGACGTGTCGATGCAGATTGTGAACGAATTTCCTTGACCTGAACTGAGATCCGCGATCGGGATACAGAATGCAGCCTCCGACGTCACCGCGTCGGGAGTCGATCGAGTAGCCGATGATCCGGTTGGAGAACACGTCCTTGATTGCGCACAGGCATAGTGTGAGGTTGCCCCCGGATGGTGGACACGGGGTCAGGCGGCTTGTGCCGTCTGATGATGGCGGTGCTCGAAGTCGATTGGGCTGATCATGCCGATCTTGGAGTGCCTTCGTCGGCGGTTGTAGATCCGTTCGATCCAGTCGCCGACTGCGAGCCTGGCAGCGTGCTTGGTGGGCCAGGCGTATCTTGTCCCAGGGTGTACTGCGTGCCACGGTCAGCGTGGAAGATGACCTGTGCGGGCAAGGCCCCACGCAGCGCCACTGCCATCGACGGTGCGGACTCCACCAGATCGGTGCGCATGTGGTCCTCGACTGCCCAACCCAGGACCCGCCGCGAGCACCCGTCGTCGAACCGCGCACAGGTACAGCCAGCCCTCACCGGTAGGCAAGTACGTGATGTCCGAGGTCCAGACCTTGTCGAGCTCACCGCGGTCGAATCGACGGTTGACCAGGTCGTTGGGGCGGTGTGCGTCGAGGTCCACCACGGTGGTCACCGGGGTGAACTTCCGCGGGCTGATCCCGGCCAGGCGTTGGCGGCGCATCGAGGCCGCCACCGTCTTGCGGGAGATCACCTCCCCGTCTTCACGCAGATCGGCCAGGATGCGCGGTGCGCCGTACACCTGATCGGAGGCGTCGTGGAAACCCTTGACCTTGACGTCGATCGCCTCACGGCGCTGCTGGGCCGGCGTGGGCCCCGCCGCACGGGCTGTGCGCCACTTGTAGAAGCCCGACCGGGACACCTCCAACAGTCCAGTCATCCGCACGATCGTGAAGTTGGCCTTCTCCGCTTCGATGATCCGGTACATCTCTACCAGTTCTGTTCGGAGGCGAAGAAGGCTGCGTCCTTATCAAAAACGCACGGTCCAAACGCAATTCGGCGTTCTCTGTGCGTAACCGTTCTCACTCTTTGCGTTCATCATCGTCGAGCACCTCGGGATTATCGGATGCCGAACGTGCTCTGGCGGTGGCGACTCACCGGCCGAGCAATTGATCTCCGACACCGATCTCTGCGGCTACGTCCGCAACGGGCCGACCGGTATCGACAACCAGGCGCACGGCCTGCTCGCGATACTCCGGGGCGTACTTCTTGCGGTTTCCCGACACGGGAACATCCTCCCCGCAGGACCAGCAGTACCGCGATCAGATGTCCACCATCAGGGGTCAACCCCAACACCCGGCCAAGGATCCCGCACTGTCACCCCCCGGTCCCGAAACCCCACCATGCCAGGGGACTTACCCATCCTGATGTCGTTTCATCGCAACTATCACTACCATCGCGCTAGGCTTGCTCGTGTATCGAGCGGTAGATACCTGGTACTTTCGAACCCTGTACTCACAAGAGCGCTCGAATCGCTCGTCGATGATCGAGTGAGCGTCGAACGTGCTCGCGACAATCGCTGTAGAGAACGCCGGCTGGAAGTGAAGACGCGCTTACCAACTGCCGTCACCACGCTTCGGTCGTGGCCCGCTTCGGCGCCGCAAGTGAATACTTGGGGGGAGTTTGCGGGATTCGGTGTAAATGGCCCAATACGCCGAGCGTGAGCTTGGTGGGAAGGGTCCACAGTGACCGAGACGATGAGGGCTGTGTCCTCTGCAGCTGATACTCACGATGATGTGTCCATGGCGAGCTCACCCGCACCGGATGAGCTGGCGACCGCGCGGGAGCTGGTGCGCCTGTTGCAGGCCTGCGGGGTGTCGTTCGCCGGTACCACCGACGGGGTGCTTCGGGCGTTGACCAAGACGGTGGTCGAGACTGCGCTGGAAGAACTGGCCGTTCACCTGGGCTATGACAAGCACGACCCGGCTGGCCGAAACGGTGCCAACTCCCGTATCGGTACGCGCACCAAGACGGTGCTCACTGACACCGTCGGCCAGATCGACATTGTGGTGCCCGGGACCGGGACGGCACGTTCGAGCCGCAGATCGTTGGTAAGCGTCAGCGGCGGTTGACCCGGGTCGATGAGATCGTGTTGTCGTTGTATGCCAAGGGTATAACCACAGGGGAGATCGCCGCGCACTTCGCCGAGCTCTACGACACCACAATCTCTCAAGATACGATCAGCCGGATCACCGACAAGATCATCGGTGACATGTCCGACTGGGTGGCCCGGCCGCTGGAGACGATCTACGCCGCAGTAATCGTCGACGCACTGAGCGTGAAAGTCCGCGACGGGCAGGTCGCCAACCGGCCGTTCTACGCCACGATCGGCGTGGACCTAGCCGGCCACAAGGATGTGCTCGGGCTCTGGGCCGGTGACGAGCACGGGGAATCAGCCAAATTCTGGTTCGCGGTGCTGACCGACCTGAGCAACAGGGGCGTCACCGACGTGTTTTCCTGGTCTGTGGCGGACTCAAGGGGCTGCCCGATTCGAATAAGCGAGGTGTGGCCGGCCACCATCGTGCAGGCCTGCACCGTGCACCTCATTCGCAATAGCTTCCGTTACCTGCCGCGCCAGACCTGGGACGGGCTCAAACGCGATCTGCGGCCGATCTACACCGCACCGTCGGTTACCGCTGCCGAGGACGCGCTCGAGCACCTCAACGAGCAGTGGGGCGCACGCTATCTGGCGTTGATCCGGATGTGGCGGTCCTGCTGGAACGAGTTCATTCCGTTCTTGGACTATCCCACCGAGATTCGCCGAGTGTTGCGCAGTACCAATGCGATTGAGTCACTCAACGCCCGCTACCGGCGGGCCATTAAGGCACGTGGGCATGTGCCCTCCGAGGCTGCCGCACTCAAATGTCTGTATCTGGTGACCCGATCACTGGATCCGAAAGGCACTGGCCAGCAGCGATGGGCAGTGCGATGGAAGCCCGCTTTGAACGCGCTCGCGGTAACATTCGCCGACAGGATGCACGACCTCAACCGAGGCTAGGGAAACCACCATTTACACCGAAATTCGGATAGGCCCGACGGTCCCGGCAAGCCAACTCAGATGTCACCTATACGTGCAGCACACCCCGGCATGTCGAGGAAGTGATGCAGATCAGCGACCAACACGTCGCCACACTGTACCGGCGCCAAGCCACGGTGTTCTTGCGTACCGACCGTCGGTGGCTTTGCCTGCCATCATGACTCGTGATGTTGCGATGTACCGCCAAGGTGTTGGCGCTGCTGGGGGTGTCTGAGCCGGCCATCGGCGAAGCGTGCGCGCGGGACTGGTATGCCCACCTGGTCTGGATCGACCGGCGCAAATGCCTGCTGGTGACCCATGCCGGGACCTTGTTCCCGGTGTTCATGCCGAACGTCACCGCCGCGGGGCTGCGCCCGATCGGACCGCCCGTCGTCTCGGCGATCCAGGCCGCGCTGCAAGCCGAAGGGCTGCCCGCCGATACGCTCGGCAATCTTGCCCCCAGCAGGTGGCCGTGGCCAAGACCGCCGACCGCCGCATCCTGGGCACCATCAACGACCTAGCGTTCACCACCGAACACGTCATCGCCACCGCTGGCGGCCTGGCCCGCTGCGACATCGACGCGCTGCACCACGGCCTGCATCGCACCATCAACAGCATCACCGGCTACATCCCACCGATCGACCTGGTCACCGCCAGCCATCATGGCCAGCGGTAAAAGCTGGCAGATGCGGGCAGGTAGACCCTCACACGTATAGCGGCGATCCCTTACTGAGTCGTACCGGCGTCGCGACCCGAGGTCGCTACGCGGTGGCCGAAATGGGCTCTGCGGAGCCGGTGTTGGAACTCATGGAGGCGGGCGGCGGCCGCAGTTCACGGGGTGGGTCAAGCAGTGATCGGCGTAAGTCTTGCAGCAATCGGGTGCCGACCGGTGTCATGGTCAGCCCGCGCCAATCGGCATGAGCAATGATCAATACCTGTGGATGAGGCCCGGCGAGGTGGCCTGAAAGTGGGCGCACCTTCCCGAGGATGATCATC
>NZ_JBJIAK010000112.1:0-4284 GCF_045310915.1 Mycobacterium sp. SMC-17
CACCGTCAGACGGCGATCAACACACCGAAACGGAGGTCGCCTGAAACACCCCGATCCACAGGTATTGACAATTGCTCCCAATCGGCCGAGGCTCGGTCGAGTACCGCCCACTCCAGGCTGATGGCGTAAGTCGATGAATAAGACATCTGTGGGGCAACGCTTTTGGGTAGATCTGTTCGATTGCCGCAATCAGGCCCTTGGCGCCGTCAAAGACGACCAGCAGCGGACAGCCAAGGCCGCGTTCGCGCAGATCGGTCAGGAAATCGGCACACGCCGGTCGACTCGCCGGTCCCGGGGGTCAACCCAACGAACACCGGCTTGCCCTCGGTAGTGATGCCCCAGGCGGCCAACATCGGCTCGGCCGGTGACCCGGGGTGCATCCGAAAGAAGCTGGCGTCTAAAAACAAGTAGTCCAGCGTGATCTCGTCGAGTCGGCGACGCGCCCACGACTGGTATTCGGCTCGAATCGCCTTGCACACTTCCAGCACCGTGGATTTGGAGATCGCGGCCGGATCACCGAGTGTTTCACCAGGGTGGCCTCCACGTCGCGCACCGACAGCCCGCGCACGAACGAGGCGATCACCAGCGTCTCCAGCGCGTTGGTTTTCGTCACGTGCTTGCTGAACAACCGCGACGCGAACGCTGCGGTCCTGCCGCGCACCTTTGACCGCTCCAGCGTGACCGGCCCGGTGATGGTTTTGACCGTCACCGGCCGATACCCGTTGCGTGAACCGTCGTTAGCGTCGGGACAGGCGGCGGTGCGTTGGTAGCGTTCGCGGCCAAGGAACTCGGTGACCTCGGCCTCCAGGGCCGCCTGCATCAAAGCTGGGCGCCCAGGCGGGCGACTTCTTCAAGGATCTCCGGCAGCTCGCGATCCTCGCCAAACAAGGCGTGGATCTTGGTGCGGATACGGTCGATGGGCTGATACTCGAACAGGCACGGGCGCGACTCCTTCTTCACAGACTTGCAGGTCGTGAAGCGGAACCTACGCCCGTCCTCCCTATTTACACCGGATTCCGGACACAACCCCGCTAACGTCCACTGTGGTCATGCCATCTCGTCACGCAGGACGACAGGCAACGGCCGCACCGGGAGAAACTGGGAACTTTCACTTAGCGCCATCAAAGACGCTGCACAGCCGGCGCGCTCGGCCATCGGCTCGCCGGCACGATCGCGGGCCATCAGATCTGAATCTCCACTAAGCCAGTGGGCTTCCCTGATGAGTCGGTGTTAACATTTTGTTCAACCCCTTGTGTGGCATGATAAATTCCACCAATTCGGCGAAAGGGCTGGTCGCCAACGCACATGACAGTCGCTCACAGTCGCGGTAAAGGAGATCAACGTCGGGAGAGGATTCTCGCGGCGGCCGCGCAGCAGATCGCCGACCGCGGATACCACGCGGCGTCGATGGCGGATATCGGCGATTCTGCTGGTGTCGTCGGTCCGGCGATCTATCGTCACTTCGACAGCAAAGCAAGCTTACTGACGGCACTCTTCGAGCAGGTGATCGATTCCCTGCTGCGACGCGCTTCTTTGATTGTGGAGAAAAGTAAAAGCGAGACCGAGGCGCTGACAGCGCTAGTGGCAGACCACGTAGCCCTCGTCTTGGATCAACGCGAGCTTGCCATCGTCTACTACCGTGAACTTCACAATCTCACTGCGCAGCACCGCAGCCGGTTGCGCCGCAAACAACGTCTGTATCTTGAGGAGTGGGTGCACGTACTGAGTGAGTTGCGTCCCGAACTAGACGAAATCGGCCTACGTGTCGTAGTGCACGGAGCGATCGGCGCCATCCAGTCGACGCTTCAGTACGGTGAAACCGGGATGGCGACCGAGCGCACAACTGCGCTACTGACTCAAATGGGTCACGCTGTACTTGGCGTCGACCCGCTGTAACCGAGACGACGTGCGTCGGCCACTCAGCTACGGGCCGACGGACTTCTGCGATCCATCTGCTTCGAACAATTCTCGGCTCCAGTATTCCAAGACCGCGGTACTATCCCAGTCGTCTGGATGGAAGCCGCGTTGCGTGTAAGAGCGAAAGCGCCGCAGTGCGTCCGCAGTAAAAATCGGGCTACGGGAAAATCGATAGAGGCTGCGCAACAGGCGAATGGGATTGTAGGACGCGCGATCTGCGGCCATTGAAAGGGCCGTATGGGCGAACAACTCGGCGAAAAGGATTACCGAAGCGATGCGCATGCCGCGGATACGCATCTGCTCGGTGCCCCCGATTGTTTGATAGACATCGAAAGCCACCGCCTTATGTTCGGACTCTTCAAACGCATGCCAAAGAAGAATCGATCTCACTTCGCCATTGCCGATGAGTTGGCGGGCGCTTTCGCTAGTGAGGATTATCTCCGCCAGTGTTGCGGTATAATGCTCTAACGCTGAGGTCAGTGACAGTCGCATCGCTGGAGAAAGACGCTTTTCGAGTCGCTCTATCAGCCTGCCTACGTGGCGGTCAATACGCGCGGTGGGATATCCCATGGTCTGAAGGCGCTCGTTCAATAGTCGATGCTGGTATCGGTGCGTCGCTTCTTGGCCCACAAAGCCTTTTACCGCCTCTTGCAGGCTTGCGTCGATCACCGAAGTTCGGAATTGGCGCACTGATCGTATGAAGAAATCTTCTCCCTCCGGAAACGTCGCCGATAGTACGGCTATGAAATGACTCATCACAAGATCGTCGTCTACGAAATGCTGTCGGCGATTCCCTGACGGCATCGCAAACGTCACTCGTCGTGGTGTTGGTAGAACGCGAGTATTCCGAGAAGCTTTGTCTTCAAGCATGTTCGCTCTGACCTTTCGGGAGGAGGCAGCTCTGTGTGTCCGACCTGACGGCGCGGCACGTTTACAGATATATATTGAAAGTAAATATATCGACAGAAGTGCCCTTTTGCAAGCGTAGTCTTATGTGTGCATGGCGGTGTCGGCTCGGTCTAGAAGTGAGCGGGCGGGTGGCCCAGGATCGACTACATTTTGGGCAAGTCGAGCCACCCAAACTGCAGCCGGTGTGACACTCCTACGGGAATCGGCTTGGCGGTGTCGGCGGCAACTGAATCGTGACCAGAGCGCGCGACACTGATCAGAATTCAGTTGCTGTTGAGAGGCGGCCCCAGAGGATGAAGTACGAGCATGTGGGTAGGGCAATCAACTCTTCGGCGCCCCCAACTCTTCGCTGACCGTCGCCGCGCATTTTGCGTCTCGCGACGAGACCGGGCTGAGACCAGGGTTTGAACTCGGATCGGCCGACCATGCCCCAGTGAAATCTGCTGTACGCCTCGTATTTTCAATGCACGCGTGAAGTGATGAGTTAGAGTCGACGCTGTTTCTGACGACGCCATCGGCAAGTGCTTACTCGGCCTGCTTGTGCCTAAAAGTGCATAGTTGAAGCTGGCAGAGGCATCGGCAGCGATCTGTTGCCTTCGGAGAGTGCCTCTTGAACAGCTGATCTCATTGACTATGCGGCCTTGGACAATAGCGGTGCAACGGTGGCGGTGGCCGCCAGTGCCTCGCGCGTGACAGGCCGATCATTGATCCACCGCTATCGCGGGGCCAGATAGCGCAGTGCTACCTGCGAGATTCGCCGCCCGGTGGTGTGGGCGTCGGCGGCTGGCAGCACGAGGTGGCTGACGGTGAGCCGGACCAGTACGTCGGCCACTTCATTGACGTCCTCGGGATCGAGCTGGTCGAAGTGCTCGCCGAACCACGCGATTAGCGCGGCCGATGACAACTCAAGCAGTGATGCGGATGTGGGCAACAGCGGAAGGACACCGGTTGCGCTGTCGCGTGTCCCCGTTGTAGTTGTACGGGTCGATGTCAACGCGGCTTTCAGCAGAGGACTGGCCTCAGCTTCCTTGAGCGTGTACTCCACGGCGGCGGTGATTCCACCACCGATATCACCGGTATGCGATGCAAGGACGGCGTGAATTCCTTCCAAGAAGAGCTGACCTTCAGTGACAACCAATGCGTCGCCTAGGCCCTGCTTGTCGGTGAATTCCTTGTACAGAGTTGGGCGAGATACGCCGACGAGCTCTGCAACCTCGCTCATTCGGACTCGCTCCCACCCTTTCTCGATCGTGAGTTCTCGGGCCGCCCGCAACACCTCGTCGCGCATGTGTCGGCGGAATGACATCCGCATGGATTCTGTGGGCATGTGAGCAGGATAAACGCGACGGCGCCGGACGCCGCATCAGAGTGGTTGATCAAGGAGCTAGTGTCTTGAGTCATTAATTCGAGTGCAGTAGTTCCCGATGCTGGCTAGGATTTGGTCGGCGGTCTTCGTCC
>NZ_JBJIAK010000113.1:0-4239 GCF_045310915.1 Mycobacterium sp. SMC-17
TGCTCCGGTCCTGGAACGACATCCTCGAAGAAGGTCAGGTTCCGGTCGAGCAGTCACGGATGGTCTATACCGTCAACAGATCCGTCGCGAGCGTGCTCGAAAAGCTTGCGGACGCACCGAGGATCGGTTCGTTGAACCTGCTGTTCAGTTCCGGCTGGCACGAGAAGAACGACCGGACCAAGGGATATTTCGAGTCAGATTGGGGCGTTCCTGAATCGTGGGATCAGGTCATCCTGCAAGGACCGCACCTGCACGTCGCCACCCCGTTGTACAAGTCGCCGAACCCCACGATGCTGCACAACCAAGACTGGACCGCCACCGACTTCACCACATTGACCGAAGACGCGATACCCGCCACGTCCTACAAACCGGCAGGTAGCCGCGCAAAATACGACGCCGACTACACGAGCTGGCGAATAGACGGGGAAGAGGTCCGAGCGCGGGACAGCTACCGCGTGGCATGGCGGCGAATGGCTGCCAACACGGGCGAACGAACGTTGATCCCGGCGGTCGTTCCGCCGGGGGCGGCGCACGTCAACGCGGTACACACAGTTGCCACCAGCAGCGGAAGCGAACTCGCACTCGTCGCAGGCGTCGTGTCGTCGTTGCTGACAGACTTCGCGGTTCGGTCGGCCCCAAAGTCGGAGATCTTGCTCAGCACGCTGAATCGTCTGCCACTGGTCACAGCACCGAAGCTGCAGCCAATCTTGATCGAGCGCGCCCTTCGCCTCAACTGCGTCACCAATGCCTACGCCGACCTCTGGTACGACGTCGTGGGAACCACGTGGACCTGGGACACCCCACACCGTAAACCCGAGGACCGCCGCCAAGCCCTCGTCGAAATCGACGCGCTCGTAGCACTCGGCCTGAACCTCACCGCCGACGAGCTGTGCACGATCTACCGCACCCAATTCCCCGTCCTGTACGGCTACGACCGCAAAGCCGGCTTCGGCCGCGAAGCGGCCATGCGCGAGGCATTTCATCGGTTCCAAGCCGTGTAAAGAAACGCCAACAGCGCCACCGCGAGTGCCAGGTCGATATTCGACGGGGAAGCTCCGGAGAAGGAAGCTCGGCGAGGAGGCAGCTGAACCCCCTGGTTTGTGCGAACAAAAGCGTGTATACACGTTGTTAGAGAATAAGTCCAACAACCGAACATGATGATTCAGCATTTCGGTTGTATCTGCAGTCTAGGGGCTGGCCAATGAGCGGATCTGCCGCGTTCGGACTTCTCGGCGAGGCTGGTATTCAAGTCTCGGGCGGCATGCATGAGCTGGACCTGGCGTTGCCTGACGGTTCGCGTGTCGCGGCAACGGCGCGGCTGGGTAGCAGTCCCAATCCGGCCCAGATTGCGGCAGACCGTCGCACTGCGGGTGGCCGGCGCGTTCTCTATTGCCTGCATAGCGCCGGTGCCGCTGTCGTCGGCGCGGCCCAGCGCGGAGAGGTCGACCTGGTTACGTTTGATGAGCGTCGGGTGGTCATCGGCGCCAAAGACTTTCTCGACCCACCATCGACGTTTAGAGCCGAACCCCGACGGCGGCCATGGGGTCGATGGGCGATTGAGCGAGTCCGCCTGCTCGACCCGAAAACCGTTCGGCAGGCAGACATTGCCGCCGCTGTCGGCGCCTCCCAACAGGCGGTCGCCAAGAGCCTCAAGGCGATGCCTTCCAAACCGGCGACGGTGCGTGAATGGCTGGGCACCTATCCCGGCGCAGGAGGGCTCAAGCAATGGTGGTACCACCTGGAAGGTGTTGCGCCGCAAGGTGATATAGCCGCACGTGCGCTTGCCGAGCTCGGCCTTTCCGGGTGTATATCAGGAGACCTGGCTGCCGACCGCTACGCACCGTGGAGGCTCCCCGTCCAGGCCCACGTGTACACACCCGAACTAGTGGACCTGACACCGTGGGGATTCGTCAGCGCCAGTCAAGCCGAGGCCACTCTGGTCATGCAGGTCCCTGAGGACAGGACACTGTGGGCTACCGCCGCCTGGTACCAACCCCAGGGGGACCTTGTCGATCCGCTCATCGCGCTATGGGATGTCGCGCATGCGCCCGGCAGCGATGCACTTGATGCCGCCGAGAAGTTGGCAGAGGCCATCATGAGGCACACCGACGGTGCGTAGGCGGTTAGATATCGTGTCGACGTCGAACGCGAGTGACCTCGGGTTCCTGGCGTTATCCGATCTTGCGTCCGCAGCGGAGCGGACCGATTACCGCGTGGTGGGCGGCCACATGGTTGCCCTCCTGGGCTACAGCTTTCCAACTCCTGGCGCCACGATCCGCGCGACCACCGACGCCGATGTAGGCATCGCGCGCCTCGCAGCAGCAGGCGGTGAGCTTCACACGGCGCTCCAATTGCACGGATACCAGCCGGTCTTGGGAAACCAGTACGTCAAGTCAGTTGGCGAAGGCGAATTGTCCATCGATGTGCTGGTGCCCCGCACCACATCGGATGGAACGGCCATTCTTGGCGGTCGCGGGTTCGATCCGATACCGGGCCTGTCGCTGGCATTGGCGATCGACCCGATTCAGATCGAAACCCGCGTAACACTGCGGGATGGAGCCGTCCGGGAATTCGTGGTCCCCGTACCCTCGGTCGAAAGCGCGGTGGTTCTGAAAGTCCTTGCCTGGGACAAACGAATGGCGGACAAGGACCTGGCCGACCTTGCCGCCTTGCTCGAAATTGCCGCAGCGTTCAGGGCCGAAATCGATTGGCAGCTCGACCAAATCCCGCTGCGCGGCGAACGCCTGGACTGCGCACGTGCGGCGCAACGTTTGCTACGGCTCCCCCGAAAACTCCCTGCCCGGACCAGGGCATTGCTGCAGTCATTCATTGGGCAGGCGTAGTCACGCCTCATGAAGACCTGAGAGCCGCGAACTGCAGGAAAGCCGTCTGCATGGCCGCTTCGCGGTCGAAGCCGGCTTTGCGGTCGTAGCCGTACAGGACGGGGAATTGGGTGCGGTAGATCGTGCACAGCTCGTCGGCGGTGAGGTTCAGGCCGAGTGCTACGAGCGCGTCGATTTCGACGAGGGCTTGGCGGCGGTCCTCGGGTTTACGGTGTGGGGTGTCCCAGGTCCACGTGGTTCCCACGACGTCGTACCAGAGGTCGGCGTAGGCATTGGTGACGCAGTTGAGGCGAAGGACACGCTCGACTAGATCGGGGCGAATTGTATCTGATGATGTGACCGGCAACCGTGCGATCGTTGACAACCGAATGCTCGACTTTGGGGCCGCACGAACAGCGAAGTCGGCAACTAGAGACGATAGACAGGCTGCGGTCAAGGACAGGTCCGTATCATCGTCCATCGCAACTGACAGGACCGACTGGCGGAGGTGAATTGCCCCAGGTGGAATGATCGCCGGAATCAACGTCCGCTCGCCAGTATTTGCTGCCATGCTGCGCCAGACGATTCGAAAACGACTCCGCGCGGTCACATTCCGCCCGTCGACATTCCAGCTCATACAGGCCGCGGCGAACCGGTCTGCCGAAACAGCTCTGCGGTATGAAGTAGCCGGAACCGCGCCTGCTGCGAGGGTTTGAAAGTCGGTCGCTGTCCAGTCTTGGTTGTTCAGCATCGTGGGGTTGGGTGACTTATATAGCGGGGTGGCGACGTGAATGTGTGGGCCTTGCAGTATGACGTCGTCCCATGATGAAGGGACGCCCCACACCGAATCGAAATAACCTTGAGCACGGTCAGTTGACTCGTCCATTCCGCGCCAATAATGCAGGCGCTTCCCTCCAATGCGTGGTGCATCGGCGATCTTTTCGAGCACGCTCGCGACGGATCGGTTGACGGTATAGACCATCCGTGACTGCTCGACCGGAACCTGACCTTCTTCGAGGATGTCGTTCCAGGACCGGAGCACGTGGTTGTCGACGGTGATGATGCGTCCGGCGTGGGCACGTAAGTCCCATTTGCCGTCGGCGTCCTTCAAGCCGGGTTCGGTTCCTGAACCATCATGTTCGAGCGACCGAAGAACCGTATCGGGGTGATAGAGCGACGTAGCGTGGCTGAAGGTCGGCGCGCGCTCCCCGCTGTAAACGTGGATGCCGTACCCAACATGGTGGTCAATCTCCTCAAACAGCTGAAGCTCGTTCAAGAACTGCCAGTGCCGCCGCAACCTCCGATACGTCGCAGACCGCAACAACCCCGCCTTCTCGTCCGTGAAATGCGTCTCGGGATGAATGAGGCCGACCGAACCTGTTGTTCCGGCTGCGGTTCGGTGGCGCGTCCGTCGATC
>NZ_JBJIAK010000114.1:0-4080 GCF_045310915.1 Mycobacterium sp. SMC-17
GCTAGATCACCGGCGGACGGCATTCGGTTTCGGGGCCGGCTCCCGACTACACCTGCAGAACGTGTCCGACATTGCCGACGGATATCAGAACTGGTGTATTCAGGGGAATCGTCGTGGTGAACTTCGTACCGGGTGAACGGTCGTGGTGGCGTCGTAGCCGTTGGTGGCGGGTACCGGTGGCTTTGATGGTCACCATCGTGCTTTCTCTTTGCGGGATACTCTGGTTGGCCGGCATCGATCGCCCACGTTCAGAGCAACACGCAGGTGCGCCGCGCGCGCAGCAATTCGCCGACAGTCCGGCAGCGGTCATGGCTGCCGAGTCACTGACAACCCCACTGACACAGCATGTTCCGTGCGCGGGCCAATCCTTCGGCCCGGACACGCTGGTCCTGATGGCCAATGGCACCAAGCGCCCCATCGCGGAACTCAAGGTCGGCGATCGGGTGTGGTCAGTCGACCCGGAAACCGGGCGCACCAGCGGTCAGCCCGTGGAGGCGGTCCTGGTCAACCACGACACCGACCTGCTCGACCTCACGATCACCAACGCCGCCGATGTCACTTCGGTGGTACACACAACCGCCAAGCATCCCTTCTACAGCACGGCCCGGGCGCAGACAGAGCCGTCCGAGGTCTCCGAGCTGGCCGCCACCACTGGCGGAGCCATTCGGCCGGGAGCCGAATGGGTTGACGCGAAAGACCTGCGTCCCGGTGATCGGTTGACCACCCCGTTCCGGGACAGCGTCGCGCAGGTCGCAGGTAGCACTTCGGTATTCGGCACGGCCGACATGTGGGATCTGACGGTCGCGAACACCCACGCCTTCTTCGTCGCGACCGTGACCGCGGCGGTTCTGGTCCACAACTGCCCCACGCAGTAGGCACGATGAATTCGGTTGCTGCCGTGGATATCAACTGATCCTGTAAGTACTGGGATCGGCGCGGCGTCATCGCGTCAGGGAGCCCGCCGTTGACCGGGGCGCATTCGGCAACCGATACGCTGGGGTTGATTCGGCATAGGGAGCGGCCCGTGGTCACGTTGGACCGCCTAGCCAATGTGCTGGGCAGCTATGGCGTGCGATTGCGGTTTTGTCCTGTCCCGCGGTCCACGGAGTTGCGCAGCGTGGTGCTGCATGAACTCATCGAGGACCGCGCCGTCGTCGGTGACGTGCTGCTGGGTATCGGCGCGCAATCAGTGCAGCAGGCGGTGCACTGGGCGGCGCAAGCCCGTGCCGTGGTCGTACTCGTCCGCGCCGAGGGCGATGACGACACCGCATTCGCCGGTGCGGCCGAAGGTGTAGCCGTGATGGTGGTCGACCCGGCGATGTCCTGGAGCGAGTTGGCCGCGGTCATCTTCGGGCTGGTCCTGGAGGGCCGTGAAACCGAATCCGGTCGCGGGCCAACGGATCTGTTCGCACTGGCCGACAGTTTGGCCGAGTCCGCGGGCGGGGCGGTCATCATCGAGGACCGGCTCTCGCGGGTCTTGGCGTACTCGCGGCGCCAGCGCGGCGCCGACCCGGCACGGGTGGCGACCATCGTCGAGCGACAGGCGCCGGAGGAGCTGCGGGCCTTCTTTGACGCTCGGGGTGTGTACGCGCATTTGGAGTCTTCTGACGAACCGTTGTTTGTCGGCCCGGACTCTGCTCACGGTGTGACCGGGCGCATGGTGGTGGCGGTGCGGTCGGGTCGTCAGCTCATGGGGTCGGTGTGGGTCGAGTGCGCGACACCGTTGGCCGGGGCTGCGCTCACTGCGTTGGCCGACGGGGCTCACACGGTGGCCCTGCACCTGTTGCGGTCACGTGCCAGCGCGGACCTCGAGCGGCAAGTGGAATCCGAACTGGTGATCCGGTTGCTGGAGGGCACTGCCGATGCCGCCACCGCCGCCAGCCGACTGGGCCTGCCGCACACCGTGTTGCGGGTGGTTGCGCTGCAGGCGTTCATCGGCGCGGAACGCGACGCGGCGCTGCTGTTGGCGTTCGAGCGAGCCACGACCGGCTTTGGTTGGTCACGGCCGGGCCGCAGTGCCCTGGCCGGCAACACCGTGTACACGCTGCTGCCCGGCGAACAATCAGAAGCTGCCAGGAAGTGGGTTTCCAGCCTGCAGGCGGCATTGCCCGAGCGGGTGATGCTGTTGGCCGGTATCAGTGGTGCCGCAGAGGTCGCTGATCTGGTCGCGGCGCGCCACGAGGCCGACGAGTGCCTGGCGCTACACGAGACGTCGCCGACCGGCGTCGCCCCTCCGGCCTACGACGAGTCGTGGGACGACATCCTGCTGCAACGGTTGCGCAGTGCGGCACGCTCAGGACGCTCCCCCGATCGCCGGCCGGTGGCCGAACTGCGCCGGCACGACCGCGACCACGCCACCGACTACCTGCCCACCCTGCGGGCCTGGCTCGAGGCCCAGGGCGACCCCACCGAAGCGGGCAACCGGCTGGGTGTGCACGAGAACACCGTGCGGTACCGGCTCCGCAAGATGGCCGAAATCACGAATCTGCCACTCGACGATGCCAAGAAGCGGCTGGCCATGATGATCGAACTCGCCGCCACCGACACCGACTGACCAGTCCGGGCTGTCGAAACACGACAAAGCGCGCCAGCCGGCGCTGTACGCCTCCGGCACCTCACGGCGCGTCGAAGCCGGTCGCGGAGATGCTCGCTGCCGGCGCCTACCCGATTCGCCGGGACACGGCCGCGCTCACGAGGGCGTTGTCGAATCTCGACAACCCGGCATCGGCCTCTTGTCGGATTTCAGCAAATGCCTTTCTCCTGGTGAAGCCACCATGGACGCAAGGACGAAAGTTCGGATGCGGAGGTTTGTGATGAGCGGCGGCGAGCGCATTGACGGCGGACCCCGGTCGGCGATCGTGGTCGGTGCGGGCATCGTCGGGCTGTCGACGGCGTGGTTCCTGCAAGAGCGCGGCCTCGATGTCACCGTGGTTGACCGCACCGGCGTGGCCGCCGGAGCATCGTGGGGCAACGCCGGCTGGATCGCACCGGCACTGACGGTGCCGCTGAACTCACCCGGTGTGCTGCGATATGGGCTGCGCGCCCTCGTCGATCCGGCCGCCCCGTTGCACATTCCCTTGACCGCCGACGCCGAGCTCGGGGCCTTCTTGATGCGCTTCGTCGCCAACTGCCGACCCGAGTCGTGGAACCGGGCGGTGCGCGCCAACGTGCCGCTCAACGAAGAAGCCATCGAAGCCTTCGACGTACTCGTCGCCAACGGCGTCGACGCACCGGTGACCGATGCCCCGATCACCGCCCTGTTCCGCAGCACCGAACAAGCCGAACGCATGATGCGCGAACTCAAGCATCTCGAAAGGGCCGGGCAGACAATATCTGTCACCGCTCTGGCCGGCGAGGCGCTACGCGAGCAAGTGCCGCTGGCATCGCAGGCGATCACCGCCGCCCTGAGCATCAACGGTCAACGCTTCGTCGATCCCGGCCGGTTCGTCCACGCGCTGAGTCAGGCGGTCGTGCGGCGCGGCGCGACGATGCGCACATTGGAGGTGCGCGACGTGTCCAGCTCGGGCAGCGGGGTCAGCGTCCACCCGCCAAATGACGAGCCGTTGACCGCCGACACCGCGGTGATCGCCACCGGCGCATGGCTATCCCGGCTCGCCGGCAGTCGGATACGCGTGCCCGTGCAGGCCGGTCGCGGCTACTCGTTCACGGTGCCCGTGGACCGTCCCATCCCCGGGCCCGTCTACCTGCCCGATGTGCGGGTTGCGTGCACGCCCTACCACGGCGCGCTGCGGGTGGCGGGAACCATGGAATTCCGCGCCCCGCACGATCCGGCGATACCGGCGCGGGTCGATGCCATCGTCACCTCCGCGGCTCCCTTGCTGCAGGGCGTGCGGTGGGCCGAACGCAGCGAGATGTGGGTGGGCCCGCGCCCCGTCACTCCCGACGGCCGCCCACTCATCGGGGAGGTGACGCGCGGCGTCTACGTTGCCGGCGGCCACGGCATGTGGGGACTGGCTCATGGACCGGTGACCGGCCGGCTACTGGCCGAACAGATCACCACCGGCAAGCAACCCCAAGCCCTGCGCGAATTCGACCCGCTGCGCCGAACGGGGCGCTAGA
>NZ_JBJIAK010000115.1:0-3724 GCF_045310915.1 Mycobacterium sp. SMC-17
TACTATTCCCAACTCGTGACCGGTAGACCGGCCGGATCACAGAAACCTGAGGGTGCATGAAACCCGGGACGGTTCACAGCCGCTCCCGCATCAGCGCCTGCACGTCTTGCAAAGCAGCACGGACGATTTCGAGGTCCCCTGCTGCCTCACCGCTGATGTAGCGATACGCACGACGTGCCAGCGGTTCCAAGTCGTAGCCCTGCTTACCGTCAATCAGGAGCCATTGGACGTCATTTCGCGATGCCAGCGAGGCCAACATCAATGTCAACCAACTGGTCTTGCCGCTGCCAGGCACGCCACCGAGGACGACGCCACTTAGATTACTGCAAGGTGCCCCGATCAAGGCACCTCGCTCATCGACGCCTAACGGCAATTCCCAACCTCGACTAGGCGGCACAACAGAAAGAACTGTAGGCGTGCCAAGGGGGTCCCGGACGCGCAGCTGCAGCTCGAAGGTGCCCGGCCGCGGCTCTGTCACGGTGACTTCACGCACCCGCAGAGCAGAACTCAGATGTCCGCAATGCCGGTCCCAGCTATCCCGACTCTGTCCAGGTACACCGGCAACCATCACTGCCATGCCGTACGGCGTTGCACTTGTCCCAACCACCGGCGGTATATACCTAACAGCACGTCGGTCATCCCACGCGATGCCGGCGACAACACCCCTTGCGCGCGCAGCACGCGAACGGCGTAGGTCCGCGTCTACGGACAGGTCAAGTATCTCAACAAGATTCGCCCACTTGTCACGACTCAGCAGAATCGAAGATGCGTAGCGCAATTCCGGACCGAACGCAGAGCAGCGTCGACGAGCCCGCACACGTACGACCATCCAGATTCCCGCTGCCAACACAACCGCAGCGCACGCAGACCACAACACGACGTCGCCGACCCCATTCAGCGCGGCCAACCACAATCCGAAAAATGCTGCACCGCAAAGCAACATGATCCGTCGAGCGCTCACCACGGTTCGGCTCCAATCAGATCGCGCGGGCATCCCTCCGCAGTCGGATGACGCTTCCACCATTCGATCTCGACCGCGTGAAGCGTCGCCTCGTCGGGAATCGTCCACCGCCAATCGGCTGGAATCGGCGACGGCCATTGGTCGCGGTTAAAGATGTCGAAGCCCAGAATCGCCTCCCGCACAACGTCCTGCGCTCGGGCGCGATGCCTTGCCGGGTACCGCAATTGAAGTTCTCCGGCTGGCGGTTCGTTCAAGTACCGCGCTCTACGGCACGCGGCAGTGTTCGCGTGCAGGCAGTGTTCGAGCACATGGTTACAGTCCCGACATACCAAGCCGCGCACCATACCCGACATGTGGTCATGGTCGATCACGCGGCCATATATCTCGCCGCACGCCATGCACATAGGGCCGAACTTCGCGGAGAGGACCTCATAAAGACGTTGTCTGGAAGCGTTTTTGAATGGGGCGGGCGGTATCCGTGTGTCGTATGGGAAGCGGGGACTGCACGGCATCGAACTCTCTGCCGCGATGATCACCCTTATGGCCTCCGCGGATCTGTACCGACCGAGTTCGGCGAGCTCGGCGTTAACCGGCCCCTGACGGCAAAGAAACTTGCGAATGATGGCCGCCTGTCGGTTTGGCGGGAACGCCGCCAGCACATCGCTCATGTCATGAACCTGCAGTTCCGTAGGTGACGACACAATCTGGCCCCCACACGACCCCGTCTTTGTCCATTACAACCACCACAGGCCCTCTGACGAGAGGATTCACGTACCTCGGTCCCGCGTTTGGTTCAGGGTGACAGTCGTATCCAGGCAGGACAGTCACCTCAGACGAGGTTGGACCGCTCCGCATGAGATCGGCTGTTGTCGCCCCTGGAACAGCTGGAACAGCTGGTCGTGTCGGTGATGCAGACTGCATAACGCTGGCGATGGAAATGACGCCGGCTACAGCTACTGCGGCCGCACCGACAAGAACAAACAGCAGCCACCGACGCATCAACGCCGGCCCTCTAAGCCATGCAATCGCCGCATGACACCGGCCGGCTAGGGACAACTGAAATGGGTCACCTGCTCGAATCAGGTTTCTCTTGAACATCATTCGCTTGCTCCGCGCCGCCCGCCACTGCCGGCCTTGGCAAGTTCGGTGACGGAACCAACAGGTATCAGAGTCTGGATATAGACCGTCACTACGAGCACACCCCTGGGCGCCCCGCCGTTCCAACTAGACTTGCCCTCAGCACGGACCGACAAGGTGCATCGGCCTTCGGCCCGAAACAGCGTGCCGGCCGGGACCGTGTCCAACGGTGTGGTCGTTTGGACTTCCGCACCATCCAGGCCGATGCCGGCAACGCTCACCGCCAAGCCTGTAAGCCTGTGGAGTTGCGCGCCGTCGACGAGCACCGGCTCATCAGTCGCAGCCCCATCGCGGTACACACGCCTCGCGCGGCCCGCACCGCCCGTTCCAAATGCCAAAATCTGCGTCGGGTCTAGGACGACATCGTCCAATCGAGTGAGATCAGCCATGAGACAACACCTTTCATCTGATTTGCAAAGCTATGGATACCTCTGCACCAAAGTCTTGCGAGTGGCCATGAGCTGGGCAACGAAAGGGGAATCTCCGGAAACATGCAGGTCAGATATCACGCCAAATCGGCCGAGGGGTGGCGTAAACAGGCCATGGCGAATCAACGCACGCCAATTGGAGTCACAGGCAGCCGCCTGTCGGTATGAGGATGTAGCGTCGGTTCATGGCTTCACATCAGCCGATGGACACCTCGGCCGATCCAGAGCAGCTCCTACTGGCTGCCAATTGGTATGAGCACATGTGCATTGCCGCCGCCAAGCTTTCAGTTGCTGCAGGTGCTACGCCGGCCGACGCACGGCGCGTAAGCGGTCTGCGCCGCGTCGAAATCAAACGGGCCATGGGGCCAGTGAGAAGACAGATCGTCGAACTCGACAAGGCTGCGGTGCTGGCCGGTGACCAAATTCCACGGAGCCTGATCGTCCCTGAACGGGTGCTGTCCGAATGCTCCACTACGGTGGCCGCTGACTATCTGCAGATCAGCAACTACGCCCGCTATAAGCGCTCGACTTACCTCTACCTCAAGGCAGTCAACGACCTCAATTTAGAATTCAACAAAATTGCGTCGGAATTCTTCGACCACAAAGATCAGTTCCGGCGCCTCTCCGACAAATACGATGTCCTTGGGGAGAAACTCAACGGACTAGTAATGTCGAACTTTGGCCAGGCCCGGCCGCCTGCACAAGTAGTGGACCAGCACGTTCGAAGCTTCTCTTGGGTTAAACGGGATCGACTCGAAGCTGAGCTTCAATCGCTTGTTCAGCAACGAGATTCGTTGCGGTCCCAGCTTCCAAAGGTCGGCGCTCAGCTGGCCAGCATCATGGCCGCCTACCAGCGGCATCATGCTCGACGCGCATACCTCCGGTCGTCGGCGATTCGTGAGTATAGCGACTACAAATCATTGTTCGTCCCACGCGCGACGCTTTACGGGATGTGCAAATTCAATTTCGATAACACCCTGACGAAGCGTCCCGATGAGGTCGCGAAGATGCTCGAACTAGCCGACCGGTGGAACAAAATTCAGATTGACTTCGCCGAGGAGCGGATGAATCTCAAATCAAGCCACCGACAAGACGAACTACGAGATCACGCGCTGTTCAATCGGGCCTTGCCCCCATGTAGTGGACACGGGATTTGTGGTTACGCGGCTACTGGCAGCGTAGCCGGTGTTAGGGTCCT
>NZ_JBJIAK010000116.1:0-3497 GCF_045310915.1 Mycobacterium sp. SMC-17
GACTGGCGGACGGTCTATATTCGTGTGTGCTGTATTCGGCACTGTTCTCCTTCATTTCATCGGGCCTGCTGGCGTGCGAGTAGATATTCGGATTGGTCTTGTTGACCGAACTTGGCCCACATCGTGGTTGCCGATGCGCTGAGGCCGAGCTGGGTGGCGACGACAGCTGCGGGCAGATCACTGGTGAGGGCGACCATGGCGTAGTTGCGGCTGAGACGTGTTGGGATGCCGGCGGCTGTGAGCTTCACGCTGAGCGTGGTGCTGTGGATCGACTCATGGGGCCGTGCCCCGGGAAACAGGTGGTAGGCGTCGCCGTCGGGCGTGCTTGCTCGCGGGTTGTCCGATGCTTGGCGGGCGAGTTGACTGACGAGTTCGCCGACGGGTGCGGGTAGCTCGATCGGGTGTTGCGCCAGCGCCAGGTGGGTCCGCTTGCCGTCGATGCCAACATCGGCCGTGGTGAGCGCCTTGATCTGAACCAATCGCGGACCATAGAGCAGCACCAGCAGCCCAGCCACTCGGATGGACAGCTCGATGTCTGTGGACATGTCCAACAGGTCGGTGATTCGCTGCCGGTGTTCGGTCTCGTCGCTGATCTCGCTGGGCCACTGGCGCTGGATCCGTTGGGCAGTCACACCGTCGACGATGCCGCGCTTGCCCAGCCAGGTGACGAAGCCGGAAATGCTCTTGGTCCGCTCGCGGTTACCGGCCGTCCAGCCATCGAGGATCGCCTGGGTCAGCTCACCGATCTGGTGTCCGGATGCCTCGAGGTGTTCGATCAGGCGCTGCGCCGTGCGGATGCGTTCGCGGCTGGAATCGGCTGCGTAAGTGGTGAATCCACGGCGGGCGGCCCGACGTCGGGCGGTGCGCAGCACGCCCCAGCGGGCGTAGGGCGCCAACACCGCGCCCTGGTGCGGTGGTAGAGCTGCGGTGTATTCGTCGATCCAGGTTTCGAACCGCTCGAGTTGCTCGTCGCGACGCGGCAGGATCTGTGCCCGTACGAGTAGCGCACGCACGTAGTGGCGAGCGTATCCGGGTGGGCAAGCGTCGACGTCGGCGTGGGTCAACTCGCCGTCGGCGTTGGCCAGTAGGCGCAGGAAATGCTGGGTGCGCGCCTTGATGAGCCAGCGCATCGTCGAATCGGCGCGGCCGTGCTGGGCGAGAACGTCCGGCAGTCCAGCGAGATCCTGACTGATGGTTCCGTCGTGCGAGGTCAGCAGTTCGCGTGTCATGCGCACGATGGAGCAGTTCAGGCAGGTGTTTTCGTAGTGTTGCGGTCCGGCTTGGCCGCACGTTGTGCAGACGTAGTCGGTGGAACTGCCGACGCAGGGTCCGCAGGCCAGCTCGCCTGCAGTGGTGCGTCCGATGAGGACTTTGGCCGTGCCGCAACCGGCGCATGTCGCGGGGTGTTGTGTTGACCGCTTGTAGCAGGGGATGCAGACCGGGCCGAGTGGCCAATGTGTATGTACGGGTTGCATTTTCGAGCACAGACTGCACACGAATTCGCGGGTGTGCGCGCAGCGATGGCACAGGTCAACTGTTCCCTGCTGCACGCGCACCGCGATTTTTCGGACGCGTCCGCACTTGCCGCACTGACGCTGCGGCGCTGTGTAGCAGCGCTGGCAGAGCGGACCTTCGGCAGTGATCTTCTTGGCGTGATCGAGTCGGCCGCATCCTGAGCACACATACTTGGGGCGAGCGCAGTTGCTGCACAACGGTTTTCCGTCAGCCGTGCGCCGTGACGGGTTCTTGGAACGTCCGCAGACCGAGCACTGTTCCATCCGCGCGGGGTCATTGCGGTAGCACCGTTTGCAGATGCCACCACCAGGAGTGCGCGCAGCGCGCTCGGCCAGTCGGCCGCAGCGGGCGCAGACGTGTTTCGGGGGCGCAGCGACGCTCATGATCCGCTCCCCGGCCGCTTGATGGTGGTGCGACGCGTTGTGATCGCAGTGACGTTGTCGCCACCGGCGGCCTTGCGCGGTGATGCTTCGGTGACGCGCGGTTCGATCAAGTCATTCGGGGTGCAGTCCAAGATGTCGCACAACGCAACCAGGGTGTTCATGCTCAGTCGTTGCGGCTGGCCGGTGACCAGGCGATAGGTCTGCTCACGGGAGAGCGCGACGCCCCGATCCGCCAGGTGCGGTTGCAGGTCGGTCGTCGAAAACATCCCGCGTTCAGCCATTTTGGTGCGCAGGTGCCACGCATAGTCCATGGTCCTCATTGCGGCGGCCTCGGTCCGAGCTCGTCGCCGTAGCGGGCGTGCATGGCGTTCGACAGAATCCGGTTGCGGTACTCGTTGGACACACCGATATAGACGGCGGTCGTCGAGGAGAACGAGTGGCCAACCTGCTCCTGAATGAAACGCTCTGGGTAGTCAAACTCGACCAGATGCGTCACAAACGAGTGGCGCAGGCAGTGCAAATTCAGCGTGGGATCGATGCCGGCCAGATCACGCACCTCGGTGAAGACGGTGTTGATCGTCCGGGCGCCGATCCGCGTACCACGTTCGGTCAGCCACAACGCGGGCTTCTTGTCGGCCGGGAACTGCGGGCGCACGTCGGTCAGATAGTGGTCCAGGATGTCCACGATCCAGCTCATCTCGGGGACGGTGAGCACGGTGCGCCGCTTCGCCGGTCCTCCGCGCGAGGCTTTGCCGTGCCGGACCGTGAACGATCCGAACCTGCCGAAGTCGCCCATCTTCGAATTGCGGCGCAGGTCAACAACATCGGCGTGAGCGGCCTCGTTGCGGCGCAGCCCGTAGGCGTAGATGAACTTCAGCATGGCTGCATCGCGCAGAGCCGTCATCGCACCCTTGCGGCCGCGTGAACGGATCGTCTCGACTCGGCCGTCGGCCGCGTCGAACAGCGCCTGAACCTCGTCGTAGGTCAGCGGGCGCCGTGACGGATCACCTTCGTACTCCCCGACGTGCAGGATCGAGTTGTCGTCGTGGAAGACCTGCTGCGGGGTTTGCCCGAACTGCTGCGCGCAATCAGCGAACCAGCCGTACCGCTGATCAAGCAGGTACTCGCAGAAGACCCGAATGTCGATCTCATAGTTACGTGCCGTCGAGAACCGCAATGGCGAAGAGCCCGAACGCAATTCGCTGATCCACGCCTCACCCTCAGACGGCGTCCACTGCCACGGATAAAGGCCCGAGAACTCCGCGAAACGGCGCACCAGCCGAAGGCGCGGCGCGATCGTGGAATCCTTCAAGAACCGCGCTCGCTGCTGTTTCTCCCAGCCCTGCAACATGGCCTCGAACATCGCTCGTTGCGGTTCGAGATGGACAACATTGGGCGCCGATACACGCTCGGCCGAGCCTTCGAGATTATTGGTCACGACACATGTTGTAACAGATGCATCATTGATGCGTTGGACATCGGGGGCGTGTTGACCACCGGCAATCGGTGCCGAAGTCTCACCCCCCGGCGCCCGACCTGCTACAACGGACAACATTGCTACCCAACCAATGTTGCATCAGATGACAATATTTCCTCATT
>NZ_JBJIAK010000117.1:0-3191 GCF_045310915.1 Mycobacterium sp. SMC-17
CGCATCGTCGGCCAGGGCCTGACCCTGCGCCCGACCCGCCACCGATTCACCGTGGCCGGCCAAGAGCTCTACACCTGCGGAAGCCTGCCGCGGAGTGTCATCGAGAGCGAAGCCGTCGGACCGCCGAAACGAGCCGCCTGTCTATGAGTTTGCTTAACGTTGCATTCACCGGCCGTACATCGTCCATATACTCTCAATTAACGTCAAGACTGCCGGGAACCCATAGTCTCAATCAGACGCGTCGAACAAGCCTGTCGGGCAAGACATTTCCAGCGAGACTTGCCGATCCAAACGCTCAGCGGGCCGGCAGTGCGCGCAAATGCGGCCAGATGAAATATTTCGATTTCCGTTAATTTTAGGGAAACGGTAGATAGACTGCCGTTGAATTACACTACGGGGAGGATCGGTATGGTGAAGCGCCGTTTGGTAACGACGATCGTGGCTGCGAGCGTTGTCTTGGCAGGTGGCGCAGCCGCTACGGCTTGGGCGGGGGGTCCACCTGGTTTCGTCCAGGATCTGGACGACGTCTCGGTGGCGGTCGGCACAGGCGAATTCGAAGGCGCACTGGTTGGTTTCACCGCAACCGGCGACACCAACGATGAGGCTTCGGCGGCAGTCATCGCGGCATGCACCGCAGCTGGTGGAGTTGAGTGCACCAGCGATGAGGTGACCAATGATCGCCTCTGCATCGTGTCTGTGGGCGACGGTGTCACCCATGTCGTCAGTGGCGGCGCCGGCGTGACTGTCGAGGCGGCTCGTGACGATGCCTTCAACCGCGCCGCGGCCGCGGGTACGCCTCTCGGGGCGGACTCCACCACTGTCGTATCGGCATGCCCCTGATGAGCGCGCGCATGTCAGCGCGTACCGCGCACATCCATGTTGGTAATGCGACCGAGGGGAATGGACACATGCCGGGTCGACGCAAGGCAGCGTTGTTGATGGTGAGTTTGGCTGCAGCGGCAGGTATTTCAGCCCCCGTCGCCAATGCTCGCCCGACGTGCCAAGACACCTTTGCAAAAACCATCTGCTCGACGAACGGCAGCACGTCGATCAAGGCCCGGCCGGGTACTGTCGCGCCGCCCGCCAACCAACCCATGATGCCGTGGTTCGGTATGCCAGGCAGGCGTCGCTGACGGCGAACGGTGACCCGCCCGCTTCGGGCGGGTCACCTCGCGGCTCGGATCGTAGCTGCCACAATGAAACTCAGTGCACATCAGCCGTCACGGGTTGATGGTGTTCTCCCCTAGCTGACGACCCCAGACGTAGTCGACGACGACCGGCGAGTTGAGTCCGAAGTGGTTGTAGGGTGCGATGGACGCACCGGTGTCCATGACCAGATACGGCATCGGAAGAATGTCTTTGGTCACCTGCCAGCAGCCCGGCCGGCCCATCGGACCGCCCGAGGCGTTGATCCGCGGCAGATTGTCCGGGTACACATAGGGATTCGCGGCCCCAACCAATGTGCCTGGACCCTCCAGTGAGTAGCCGTTGCCACCGATCGCCTTCGCCAACGCCGGCCCTGCTCTTACGACGCCCCTGAGCGTGCAGTCGAATTCGGGACTGTATTCGTTCAACAGCTCCGCCGTGGGCCGCAGATCCTGTGCACCACGGACGAGGTACGGACCACCGCGTTCGAAGTTGTCGGCGACGGTATCGGCGTATCCAACCGAGGCCAGCAAGGCCCGGTCCAGATTCTCGCGCTCGCTGTTGATGGTGCGCTCGGCGGCAACCGCACTCTTCAGACCATTCCACAGGTCAGGTGAGGCATTCGCGTACGTCTCCGCCAGGTCGGCGATGGCCACGGTGTCGTGTCGGAACGAGGGCGTCCGGGCGATCAAGTCGGCCAGAATGTCGTTGCCCTCGACCAAGGATTGCCCGAACTCGTCGCCGAGTCCGTCGAGTGCCTGCGCTGCGGCGGTCAGCGTGGCGTTCACTTTGATGGGGTCGATCTGTTCCGAGATGGCGGTGATGGTCTCGAACAAAGTGTTGAATTCGGTTGTGACTCCGATGGCGTCGATCTGTTCGCCGGCCCGTAGTCGCTGTGGCGACGGATCCAGCGGTGACGCGAAGGCGACGTACTTGTTGCCGAACGCCGTCGTGGCAAGCGGGATCTGGATGGCCTGCGCAGGTACTTGCCCGAACCGCCGTGAACTCCGTTGTGTGACAACAAGTTCGGTGTCCGGACTCTTTTGCTCATCGGTATCAGGCCGGTAGGCGAGAGCCACACGACCATGGGGTGATTCAGCGGGTGTACGTCCATGCTTTAATTGACATAATTAGATATTATCGGCGTTTTGGTATTGATTGGTGACGACGGCTCGGCCCGGACTCAGCGGATCACGTGCCATCTCATCGGTCGGCTTCTGGTGGTCCCGACGCCGTCTGGGCGTGCGCACTTCACGGGGCGCCGGCAGGAACCCCGACGAGACACGACTCCACGTCTGGCCACAAAACTGGCCCGGAGCGTCGGTGCCTCGATTACGCGCCGGGCGGGCCGTCGTACCGCCAACACGGCAGCCCCGACCACGCTCGCGGACCGGCCGCTCCACTGGACCAATTTGTCACAGTGACGTTTTAACCATGCCTCGCACGGTGCGCGAATATCGCTGCAGCGCGCAACTTTTCGATCTGGAGTTGTCCGTTCTCATTGAATCTGGGGCACATTTACTAGTCTGACCTGCATTGCCCCAGATTGGATGAGAATTTCGATCGCGACGTTTCTCATTGAATCTGGGGCTACCCTGCTTCCGCGCCCGGCTGCGAGCGCAGCAGGGTAGCCGGAATGGTCTCCTGTCGATTCCGTTGGCTCGGGTACGTCTTCGGTATAACTACTGTGATCGTGTCTCTCGTGACACACGATCATGATTCTGTGGTGCGCTCGCTCGTGTTGGTAGTTCGGGTGCCGGCTGCGGCCTTTGAGCACCTTGGCCACCGCCCGTTTTAGATTGTCATAGCGGATACGGGCCGGGACATCACCAAAGTGGTTGAACGCCAACACATGCCGATGCAGGAGCGCCTCCTGGCCCTGAGTGGTGAAGTTGCTCCGAGCTAGAGGGCGAACGCTCCGCCTTTGATGAGGATGAGGGCCCCGATTGTGATCAGTGCAACGGGCAGAAGAGTAATTGTCAATACCTGTGGATTGGTGTTTTTCAGGCGACCTCCGTTCCGGTCGGGGTGGCCGGGTTGTCGGC
>NZ_JBJIAK010000118.1:0-3181 GCF_045310915.1 Mycobacterium sp. SMC-17
TGACAAGCCACCGGTAGAGCCCGATTACGCTGAGGGCACCTGCTGACTAGGTTTTGGTGTGGGGCAGGGTTTTTCGGCCGCCGCCAGGTGGCCGGACGCACCGGCCACGGTGCGCAGCGGCGGTGAGGCCAGGGCGTGGGCGCGCTATGGTGGCGGGTATGGACAGTGCGCTGATGGCCGCGTTAGCGGCCGCGGAGGGGCCGGTGGCCACCGATGTGCTGACGTGGCTGGTTACCGGTGATCGGCCGGACCGCGAGGTCACGGTCGATGTGGCGTGGCCTGCCCAGGCGTTGCGTTTCTGACCGTGGTGGTCGCGCCGATGTGATGGGCGTCGCGGGCGCGTGGCTTAGGCGTTGTCGGCGTGGGCGATGCGCGCGTTGATCCCGGCGAAAACGTCGGGCATGGTCATGAACCGACCGAAGTGCGTTCCGTCTGCCTTGATGTGCTCGCCTAGCCAGATACCGACGATGGTTGCGCCGACGGTGTGGTTGAGCTGCCACACCGGTCCACCGGAGTCTCCGGGGATGGATTGAGGCATGCCGGTGGTGCAGTACTGCGATGCGGCCAAGCGGCCGTCGAATTGGCCGCAGGCCACCCCGGTGCGGATGCCGGCGTGGCAGATCGGGGTGCGGGAGTCGGGCCCCGCCGTGCCGGTAACCGGCATCCCGTACATGGTTGGGACAGAGACGTTGCGGCCGAAGGAAATCAGGGCGTAGTCGTCTGCCAAGTGTTCGTCGGGGTCGGAGACAGTGACCACGAAGTGGCCGACGGCGCCGGTGGTGCGATCGGTGACGTAGCTGCTGGGCCGTTCGTTGCAGTGCCCGGCGGTGATCCCGTAGGTGATGCCCTCGCGGGTGGTGTAGGTGTAGCCGAGGGTGCAGCGTGCACTCCAGCCGGCCGCTACGGCGTCGATCTCATCGCCAGGGGACACGGTGGCGGCCGCGGCCGCCGGCGGTGCGCACGACAGTGCCACACCCGCCGCAACGGCAGCGAGCGCGGCGAGGTTCTTGGTGAGTGTCATAGCGCCTCAGGGTTTTTCCGTGGTGACCGGAACGGTGGTCTCGGGTTGATCAACCAGCGTCGGACCGGTTGGTATGCGCATCGGCCGGCCTTGTATCCGGCCACGGCACTGACGTAGCAGCCACCGAGGCAGAGGACCAGGGCGACGGTCGCCTCGAGCGGGTCGGGATCGGGCGCCACCACGCGGAACAGGCCGCACACCAGTGCGTAGGGCAGATAGCGCACGGCGATGCCACTCACCACGAGCCCGATGATCGTTGCGGTGACGCTCGCGACAAGGTCCGCGCTCGGTGTTCGGCTGGGTCCAGTGTTCGGCATCGCTGCTGTCCCGCAGGTTATTTCGTAGACGGGGCCGGCGCAGTGGGTATCACAGAGCTGGTCACCGCCCCGGTTTCGGTGGCGCCGGTCAGTTCGTACACCACCGCGGTCGCGCCCCAGACGAGGGCGCACAGTACGAGGACCCCGATGATGAATGCGACCTCACCCCCGGTGATGCGCGCCAGGTGAGCATGCCGTGGTTGTCGGTCGTGCATCGGTGGCTCCTTTCCGGTGGCGTGATGTGAACCGTATCGCCGTGGTCTGACATCTGGTTTCTATTATCGGGGGCTGCGCAGGTGGCGTTCTGCACGAATTTGGGCGCGGCTGTAGAGGGTTTCTTGCCAGGCTCGGGCGCGGATGGCTGAGCGGCCCAGGGGCAGGGCGCCGGCCGCGGCGGCGGCCCCGACGCGCCGCGCGATGCGGGCGTCGGTGCGGTGGTATTGGGTGCTGGTGCTCACGATGGGCTCTTTTCGGGTTTGGCGGCCTTGTCGGCGCGGCGGCGCAGGTCCGCGAGCTCGTCGCGGATTTCGATGAACTGGTCGTTGAGGTCTGCGCGCTCGGCTCCGGCTTCGGCGAGTTGTTGCATCCGGATTCCGCAGAGCGCGAACGCGCGTCGGTAGGCGCCCTCGAGCACCATGGCGGCGTAGGTGTCGACGGTTTCGGTGGGCGCTACCGCGGACTGGTACACCTCGAACAGGTACAGGGCCAGGCGGCGGTGCTCGGCACCGCTAGGGGCCTGGGTGGGCTTGAGTGCGTCGCTGCCGCTGTAACGGCGGCCGGCGTCCAATACCACGACCGGGCTGGGGTTGCGTCCCGCGTCGACGGTGCGACGGATCAGTTCGTAGACCCAGCGGGTCTGGGGCCGGAAGATCGCGCTGTCGGGGACCAGCTCGAGTACCCGTCGGGCCTGGGCGGCGGTGAGCCACATCAGGGCACCGACCAGTTGGTGCTCGGCGGACCACTCTTCGATGACGCTGTGTTCACGCCAGTCGTCGCCCTCGAGCTCTGGTGCCACCGACAAGCGGGGGCGATCGCTGACCACCTCGAGGGTGGGGTGGTCTTTGTGCGGGGAGGTCATGATGCGTTCGCTCCCCACTGGATCAGCGCGTAGTACCAGACCAGCGCCGCGGCTTGCTGTGCGGTCGCGCCGGCGGGGAGCAGCTGTTGCACGGTGTCGGCGATCTGGGCCGGGGTGACGACCGTGGTGGAGTTCTCAATTGCGTTGCAGCGCAACATTTCCAGGGTTGCGACGTTGGGAATCGCGGCGTCGGTGGCGCCGGCCAAACTGGCTGCTTCGGTGATCAGTGACCCGACGCGCAGGGCGCGGTGGGCCTCGGCGTGGGCCAGGTTCAGCACAGCGACGGGGTAGGTGCGGGGGTCCCCGAAATCCCAATCGACCTGGTGGTCGGTGATCCAGCGGCGGGCTTCGGCGGCGACGAAGTAGGGGGCGGGCACCGGCAGCTCGGCGGTGGCGCGGTGTTCGATGACGGCGCGGCCGGCGACCTGCGGAGCTCTCGGGTCGGTCGGGGTCCCCTGGGTGATCAGTTCGTAGGTGGTGTGCGCGGTTTCGTTGTGGACCGCGTGCAGGTAGTAGTCGGCTCCGATGACGTATTGCAACAGTGCGTGGTGGGCGTCGCCGAAGTCGGCGTGATCGGTCACGGTGGTGATGCGGGCGTTGTCGTCGATGGTGAGCTGGTGCATGGTGGGCTCCTTGGGCTGGGAATGGTCGTGGTTCTGATCGGGTGGGGTTAGGCGGCGGCCGCGCGGACTGGCGGACGGTCTATATTCGTGTGTGCTGTATTCGGCACTGTTCTCCTTCATTTCATCGGGCCTGCTGGCGTGC
>NZ_JBJIAK010000119.1:0-3165 GCF_045310915.1 Mycobacterium sp. SMC-17
CTCGTCGTACTTCTTCGGCATGATGCGAACAACCTTCCCTCGAAAGAAGGTGTGCATCAAACCCGGGGTGGTTCAACGATGCGGCGGTCAAGGCGGTGCACGGCGACGACGTCGACGTGCTGTTGTCGGTGAAGCAGGTGGTCACAAGTTCCGGGGAGCCGGACCCGCGGACCGACTACGTCAGCGTCTCGATGACGATGCGCAAGGTTGGCGATCGATGGCTGGCCACCGAGGTGTTGCTGGCCGGAGCGGACGGTAAGCGTGGCAAATAGAGCCTGGGCGGTGGTCGGCGCAGCGGTCACCGCGATCGCTTTGACCGGTACGCCGACCGCCCACGCATCGATCGACGGATTCTGCAGTCAACTTGGCGCGGTCTGGGACGGTGGCGCGTGCACCGCAGTGGTCAAATCCCAGCGCGAAGCGGAAATGCTGCTGTCGCTGCGGGTTCCGGCAGAGTTCATCGACAACCCGACGGCCGGCCCGGTGCTGCGTGACTACTACACCCGCCTGTTCAACGGGTGGCGGAACACCGGCAACACCACGCCGCGCGACAGCAGCGCCAAGGCCGATTACGAGATCATTCCCGGTCCCGGTGGGGTGCAGTCGGTTGTGGTGCACGAGATGTTCGAGCCGTTCGGCATCCAGCCCAACAATGCCTTCCGATCCTTCGTGTTCGACATGAGCTCGGGGCGGCGGTTGTATCTGCCGGATTTGTTCCGGCCGGGAATCGATGGATACCAAGCAGTTTCGGCCGCCGCCGCACCGGTCCTGCCGCCGATACTCGACGCGGTACCTCCGCCGCACGCACCGGGCACCTACCCGTTCACCGTGCCGGAATTCCAGCCGGACAGCGCCGGCCCCGGGTACTCCGGCAGTTACCGGGCCTTCGCGCTCACCGGTGACTCCCTGCGGATCTACATGCCGGACCAGCCGATGGTGCGCGAAGACCCGACCCCACCGGGGCAACGCGTCTGGTCCATGGACGGCGGCACCGTCGTCGCAAACATCCCACTGGCAGCACTCGCTGGCAAGCTCAAGCCACAGTACGGCGGTTGACGAGTTGGGATCGACGACGACGCTGCTGCTGCTGCTGCTTCGCTCAGAAAGCAACGATCGAACCGCTATACGGCCAATTGGATACCGCTGGGCAACCACGTCCCTGTTACGCACCGGCCCGGCTTTGGTGCGCCCCGCGGTGAGCGCACCACCTGGGGGTGGGCGCGGCCGGCGTTGACTTACGTAGTTGCGACCGGTTCTCGGGGTGCTTGTGCTGCTGCGCTCCCTCTAGCGCCACTTCAACCATTCCACCCAGCTACTTGCGGCGACCTTCGAACGCCTACTACCGCAAGTCATTCCACCCGAACCGACCAGCGGAACACCGCGTGAGCGCCTCATCGAACTGCTCTCCCGGCGAGCTGACCTTCTCGCCGAAGCGCCGGTGCACGTCACCACCCTTGCCTGAGCGGCCCTGGGCCCCACCGAAACTCCCAGGTTCGTAGCAGAGGGCACGCATCCCCCACTGCCCACACCCTGCGCGCCCGCGTCGTCGAGCAATACCGGCAACCCTTCGACAACATCCTGCAAAGCCCCGACGCCCGCCCGTAACTCGGCGACCTCGACGTCGAACTCGCCGTATGCGTGGGCTTGACCCCAGTTGGTGGACACAGGATCAGGCGGCTTGTGCCGTCTGATTGATCCGGTTTTCGCATTCCACCGGGGTGATCATGCCGATCGCGGAATGGCGTCGGCGGCGGTTGTAGACCCGTTCGATCCAGTTACCGACGGCGAGCTTAGCGGCCGCTTTGGTCGGCCACAAGTACCGGTCATAGAACTCGACTTTCAATGTAGCCCAAAAAGATTCAGCCGCGGCGTTGTCCCAACACACCCCGGTCCTCCCTACTGAACGAGCGAGATCGTAGGTTCGGGCCAGGTGGGCCATCTGTGCGCTGGTGTATTGGCAGCCACGGTCAGCGTGAAATACCACCTGCCGGGTAACTGCCCACGGGCCACGGCCATCGCGACCGCGGCCTGCACTAGATCGGTGTGCAGATGGTCCTCAATGGCCCAGCCGATGATCCTCCGCGAATGCCCATCGCGCACCGCGCACAGATACAGCCAGCCCTCGCCGGTTCGCAGGTAAGTGATGTCACTGGTCCACACCCGGTTGATCGCACCGGCATCGAAGCGACGTTTGACCAGGTCCGGGATCGGTGGTGCATCCAGATCCGCCACCGTGGTCGCCGGCGCGAACGACCGTGGGCTGATCACGGCCAGGCCCTGGCGCGCCAGCGAGGCGGCCACGGTCTTGCGGGACACCGTGCGGCCTTTTTCACGTAGGTCAGCCAGGATCCGCGGTGCCCCGTACACCCCGTCAGAGGCGGTGTGAGCGGCCGCTACCGCGGCATCGAGATCGGCACGGCGCACCGCAGCCGCACCAGGTGCGGCGGCCGCGTTGGTGCGCCATTTGTAGAACCCCGAGCGGGACACCTCCAAGAGTCGGCACATCCGATTGGGGTCTGGGCCCAGCACGGCCGCGGTCCGACGTGCCGATCTCGATGCCGCTGTCGCGGCCGCGCACACCGCCTCTGATGGGGTCTACGGGGCACCGCGCATCCTGGCCGATCTGCGTGGGAAGGGCCGCACGGTGTCCCGTAAAACGGTGGCCGCTTCGCTGGCGCGCCAGGGCCTTCACGGGATCAGTCCACGGACGTTCGCTCCGGTGACCACGGTGGTGGATCTGGACGCCCCACCGATCCCTGATCTGGTGAAACGCCGTTTCGATGCCGGGACGCTCAATGCGGTGTGGACCAGCGACATCACCTATCTGCGCACCGGGCAAGGCTGGCTGTATCTGTGCGCGGTCCGTGATGGGCATTCCCGGCGGGTCATCGGCTGGGCCATCGAGGACTACCTGCATACCGATCTGGTCGAGTCGGCGGTCGCGATGGCGGTGGCTCTGCGCGCCGACCTGCCCGAGCAGGTGATCTTCCATGCGGATCGGGGCTGTCAGTACACCAGTGCGCAGATGGCTCGGGTTGCCCGCACCCACAATCTGGCCCGTTCGGTAGGGCGTACAGGTGTGTGCTGGGGAGCAATGATCAGAACCTGTGGATGAGCCTTGGTAGGGCGGCGTGAATGTGGGCGCGCCTTCCCGGGGATGATCAC
>NZ_JBJIAK010000120.1:0-2884 GCF_045310915.1 Mycobacterium sp. SMC-17
TGATCATTGCTCCGGGCAGAACGATGTGGCCCCAGCGTGAGAGTGCTTTGGCGATGATCGGGTGGGAGGCGAAATATCGGCCGGCCGCGCACCAGATGGCCACACCGATGAGGAACACGATGATGTAAACACCGATGGTGGCGATCGTTGAGACGGCGAAGATCGGAACGTACACGCCGATGTTGTCGCCGCCGTTGGCGAAGGTGATGACTGCGACCTGCCAGGTGCCAGGCGTCAACAGTGTTGCGGGATCATCGGTCGGCGCCGGTTGGGTGCGGCGATCCCGCCAGGCCAGCCATGCCGCCCGCAGCCCCAACACGATGGGCAGCAGCCCGAAGTACGGCAGTGCGGCTGGAGGAAGCAGCGTGGCACCCAGGAGTGCGCCGCCGACCGAAACTGCCAAGATGGCGGTGAAGCCGAGGTACTGACCGGCGGTCACTCGGATGGCTGCGCCACGATGACCGGGCGCCTGGCCGAACATCACCGCGAGGACCACGATGTCGTCGATATTGGTGATGGCGAAGGTGGCGATCGCCTGAACGAGTGTGGCTGGGCTCAGCACGGCCAATGCGACCAGCTTCGAGTGAAATCCCACCGCATCGGGTGAGCCTACTGCTCAGCAGGCCCCGCGCTCCCGCGCACCAACGACCTCCAGTGGGGCGGAAATTCATGACGACTGCCGGGGTCAACGGACTTGACGAAATACATGCCTCCGGTGCCACGGAGGTGGCTCCTAGAGGTATCGACATACGTCATCGGCGCTGCATGATTCCGGGTCGACGCTTTCGGCGCCCTGCCGCAGCCGGGCGATGGTCTCGCGCAGTGCCACCAGTGCGCTGATCTGCTCGTCGAGGTCGGTCAGTCGGATGTCGAGCAGGTCGCGCACGTGCGTGCACGGCGCGTGGCCGCTGTCACGGATGTCGAGGATCTGCCGAATCTGGGCGAGGCTGAACCCGGCGGCCTGTCCCCGTCGGATGAAGCCGACCCGGGCGATCGTGTCGGCGGCATAGTCGCGATACCCCGCCGGGGAACGTTCGGCGGGCGGGAGCAGGCCTTCGTCTTCGTAGTAGCGCAGCGTCGCGGTGGTGGCCCCGGTCGCCTCGGCGAGCTTCCCGATTCTCACGATGTCTCCTCAGAACACTTGACCTTCAAGCCTACTTGAAGGTCAAGGATGGGTGCATGAGTCAGGGATTGGACCTCGCGGTCATCGGTTCCGGCGGCGCGGCGATGGCCGCGGCGATCCGCGCTACCGCGCTCGGCAAGTCCGTCGTCATGATCGAGCGCGGCATCTTCGGTGGCACGTGTGTCAACACCGGCTGCGTGCCGTCAAAGGCCCTGATCGCAGCGGCCGAGGCCCGGCATACCGCAGCCGACACTGCCCGGTTCCCGGGGATCGCCACCACGGCCGGCCCGGTGGACATGGCGGCCCTGATCGCCGGCACGCACGATCTGGTGGAGTCGCTGCGCTCAGAGAAGTACCTCAACGTGGCCGAATCGTATGGCTGGCAGCGCATTCAGGGCCAAGCGCGGTTCGCCGGAACCCCGGACGCGCCCGTCATCGAGGTCGGCGATGCCACCATCGAGGCCGAGCACTACCTGATCGCCACCGGCGCGAACCCAGTCATCCCGCCCGCATTCGAGGGCGTCGCCTACCTGACCTCGACCACCGCGATGGAAGTCACCGAGGTCCCGGAGTCGCTGCTGGTGATCGGCGGCGGCTACGTCGCGTTGGAGCAGGCGCAACTGTTCGCCCGGCTCGGGTCAACGGTGACGGTGCTGGTCCGCTCCACGCTGGCATCGAAGGAAGAGCCGGAAGTCGGCATGGCGCTGCTGGAGGTGTTCGCCGACGACGGCATCCGGGTGGTGCGCCGCGCCACGGTGAGCGAGGTCGAGCAGGCCGACGATCAGGTCACGGTCACCGCGACCATCACCGGCGGAACGCAGCAGTTCCGTGCCGCGAAAGTCCTCGTCGCCACCGGCCGCCGTCCGAACACCGACGGCCTGAATCTCGAAGCGGTGCAGGTCAAAACCGGCGAGAACAACGAGGTCGTGGTGAGCGACGGGCTGCAGTCGTCGAACCCACGGATCTGGGCGGCCGGCGACGTGACCGGGCACCGCGAGTTCGTCTACGTCGCCGCCCATCACGGCGCGATGGTCGCCGACAACATCTTCACCGACGCCGGCCGCAGGGTCGACTACCGCCATCTGCCCCGCGTGACGTTCACCAGCCCCGCGGTCGGTGCGGCCGGGACGACCGAGGCCGAGCTCCTCGCCGCCGGGACACGGTGCGACTGCCGGGTGCTGCCGCTAAAACATGTGCCGCGTGCGGTGGTCAACCGAGACACCCGCGGTTTCATCAAACTCGTCGCCGACGCCGGCACCGGCCGCATCCACGGCATCACCGCCGTCGCCAAGGATGCTGGCGAGATCGCCGCCGCCGCGGTCTACATCCTCGACGCCGCGATGACCGTCGACCAGGTCGCCGGGTCCTGGGCCCCGTATCTGACCATGGCCGAAGGCATCAAAATCGCCGCCCAGTCCTTCAGCGCCGATATGTCCCGACTGTCCTGCTGCGCATCCTGACGCATGGCTCACTCGAAAGGTTCCTGATGCCCAATTTCCTTGACCGCCTGACCATTCCGGAAGAGTCCGGGCTCGACCCGACGATGCTGGTGCCGTTGCTGCGGCTGCTCGCCGCCGGCGAGCCGGTCACCGTGGAGGCGCTCGCCGCGGCCGTCGGCCTCCCGGTTGACGAGGTGACCCGGCGTCTGGCCGCGGTACCCGACACCGAATACGACGAGCAGGGCCGCATCGTCGGCCAGGGCCTGACCCTGCGCCCGACCCGCCACCGATTCACCGTGGCCGGCCAAGAGCTCTACACCTG
>NZ_JBJIAK010000121.1:0-2738 GCF_045310915.1 Mycobacterium sp. SMC-17
GAGGGCGGGGCATCATGCGGAAGCGCGCCGAAAAATTTGAAGAGGAGCCCGCCAACTGCGGATTCCGACGAAGTCGCCCGGGTGTACCGATATGAAGTCGCCCGGGGATTCCGAGACGATGTCGCCCACCTCTCCGATTTGATCTCGCCCGGGGGCGAGGCGTTCTAGCTGCTGAGGTTCTCTGGCATTGGGCAAGCCGCACGGTCAACTGGAATCGCGGCTTGAGCTTGTTGTGTTTCTGTTGCGTTTGCTGTGGGCATGTGGGCAACGCCTTGGCGTTGTCCAAGCGCAGCGGCATGTCCACAGCGTCACGGGCTCAGGTCTTTCGGGCGGATTGCCGGGTTCGGCGCAGGCTCTCGCCAGTAAGGTCGAGCCGATGGGCATTGTGGACGAGGCGATCGAGCACGGCGTCGGCATAGGTAGGATCTCCAATGAGCACATGCCACTGGTCCACGGGGAGCTGGCTGGTGACGATGGTGGAACGATGACCATAGCGATCTTCGAGGATTTCCAGGAGGTCGTGACGGGCACCAGCGTCGAGCGGCTCGAGCCCCCAGTCATCGAGGATCAGCAGATCGACACGGCCGAGCCCGCGCAATAGGCGCGGATGGCGACCGTCGCCGCGCGCGAGAGCGAGGTCATCGAACAGCCGCGGAACACGTTGATAGAGCACGGAGCGATTGTCACGGCAGGCCTTGTGGCCGAGCGCCGAGGCGAGCCAGCTCTTGCCGACGCCGGCCGGGCCGCAGATCAGCAGGTTGGCATGGTCATCGATCCAGCGGCCCTCGACAAGCTTGGCGAACAGCGGGCGGTCGAGGCCGCGCGGGGTGCGGTAGTCGATGTCCTCGACGCACGCTTGCTGACGCAGCTTCGCATAGCGCAGGCGGGTGGCGAGCCGCTTATCGTGGCGCAGTGATGCTTCACGTTCGAGCAGCAGCGCGAGCCATTCGGCGTGACCGAGGCTTGCGGCCTCGCCGGTTGCTTCGATATCGACGAAGGCATTGGCCATGCCGTGGAGGCCGAGGGCGTTGAGGCGGTCGAGGGTCGGATGGGTGAGCAAGGGATGGTCTCCTAGTTGTAGTAGCGCGGTCCGCGGATGTTGGCATGCAGGATCGGCGCATCGTCCGCGGAGCGCTGATGAGCGGGACGCCGATCGAGATTGTTGGCGAGGATCGATTTGACCGAGCCGTAGGTGCGCGCGCCGATGTCGATCGCCCGCGCAGCCGCGGCGTCCAGCCGTCCGCGCCCATAGGAGCCGGCGAGCCTGAGGATGCCGAGGCAGGCGCGGAAGCCTTGCTCGGGGTGCGAGCGCTCGTCGAGAATGAGGTCGCACAAAGCGCTGGTCGCCGGCCCGATCGCGGCAGCGTCCTGTCGGATGCGCGCGATGGTCCAGCCGGCGTAGCGCCGATGGCTGGAGGCCATGTGCTCCGGCACGGTGGTGTGTTTGTGATTACCGCTCATGCGCTGATGCGCGGCGATCCGCTCGCCCTTGTGGAAGATCTCTACGGTGCGGGCAGTGAACCGCACCTCGACCTCGGCGCGCACAAAGCGATGCGGGACGCTGTAGTAATGCTTCTCCACCTCGACGTGGTAATCGAGGCTGACGCGGCGGATCCGCCATTCGGCGAGTACGTAGGGGCTCGCCGGCAATGGCTTGAGCGCCGGCCGATCGACCTCCTCAAGCAGCCGGCGGCGCGTCACGCCGAGCCGCCGGATCGGCCGCTCCTCGTTGAGCCTGGTGAGCAGCTCGCCGATCGCCGCATTGACCTCGGCCAGGCTGTAGAAGGTGCGATGACGCAGGCGGCCGAGCAGCCAGCGCTCGACGATCAGGACGGCTTGCTCGACCTTGGCCTTGTCGCGCGGCTTGCGCGGCCGGGCCGGCAATATGGCGGTGCCGTAATGCGCCGCCATCTCCGCATAGGTCCGATTGATCTGCGGGTCGTACAGGCTCGCCTTGATGACCGCGACCTTGGTGTTGTCAGGCACCAGCAGCGCCGGTATGCCGCCGATCGCCGCGAAGGCGCCAACATGAGCGCTGATCCAGTCGGCGAGCCCCTGCGTCCACGTCGCCTGCGCGTAGGTAAAGCTCGAGGCGCCGAGCACGGCGACGAAGATCTGCGCCATTCTGCGCTCACCGGTGAGACGATCGACCACCACCGGCACGCCGTCGCCGGCATAGTCGACGAACAGCTTGTCGCCGGCTGCGTGCGCCTGGCGCATCGTCACCGACAGGCGGCCCTCCCAGGCGCGGTAAAGCTCACAGAAGCGCGAGTACCGGTATCCGTCGGGTTCGGCGGCGATGTACTCCTCCCACAGGATCGACAGCGTCACGTGCTTGCGCTTGAGCTCGCGGTGCACGGTCGTCCAATCAGGTTCGGCGATGCGGCGGTGACCCTGCCGGTTGCCATTGCCGGTCTTGGCGAACAGGCGGAGTTCCAGGGCCGCGTCCGTGAGCTCGTCGGGCAACGGCCAGGTCAGACCCGCGGCCTCGAACCGCCGGATCGCCAGCCGCACCGTCGAGGGCGCCGCTCCTACCCGTCGCGCAATCTCGCGGCTCGGCAGACCGGCCGCCTTCATCCTGATCACATCGCGCACACGGCGCATCGCAAGCCTCTCCGTCGGCATCCAGGGTCCCCCTTCGCAAAGCCGAAAGGGTTGACCTATGGGAGCCAGAAGAGGCCTCGTCACCCGGGCGACATCATCCCGGAATGGTGGGCGACATCATCTCGGAATGGGTG
>NZ_JBJIAK010000122.1:0-2399 GCF_045310915.1 Mycobacterium sp. SMC-17
TCCTCGTCGTACTTCTTCGGCATGATGCGAACAACCTTCCCTCGAAAGAAGGTGTGCATCAAACCCGGGGTGGTTCAGTTTGGGATTTTGTAGATGAGGTTGGGCAGCGCCACCGTGTGGTGTTTGAGGCCCGCTCGTACAAGTCCGACATCAAACAGGGTCAGCTGCATGCGTTTCGGTCTGTGGTAGACGACATTCAAAATCAGACACGCCCAGTGATGGGAGTGATGGTGACGACAGCTCGATACCAGGCCGGCGCGAAGGCGGTGGCGTCGACCTACGGGGTTGTCGTCCTGGAACTTCGCGAGCCGGGCGACGGCGAGCTTGACGGCCATCTCCAACAGATCATCTTGAAGGCCGCTCCAGTGGCCGCAGTCGTGGAGAATGTCAGATTCGACGCCGTCGAGCTGCTTAGCGAGAACCTGGCTAGCGGAGTAGCTACTCTGGGCTCTTTCGAAGTAGTGGGGGCTGACGAGCAGGCAATCGCGGTGGGCCATCTTCTTTGCTACGGCGAGCTGGGAACACCGAATGAACTTAGACCGGTACACGAAGTTAGGCGTGATTTCGACCCACCTGCTCTGCTACGCATCGAGGGGCACGAGGCCGCGCGGATTTGTGCGGTAACCGCGGCCGTCGGGGACTTCGTCGGGCCGCCAGTGACGGCAACCGTTGCGGGGCCTGAGGCAGTCGCGTGGCTTCTCTGCAATGCATTGACTGGGGCCAAGGCCTGGATCGCCGAAAATGGTGAGTGCTGGCTAATAGGCTCTTAGCGCAGAAGTGTCTGGAAAAGGCGATTCACGATTGGCTTGTGGACTACTGAATCAGGAGGTCAGCATCGGCGATGATCGCTGGCAGGTCGGGGTAGGTCGCCGCATTCTCGCTGATGCGATGCTCCGACGCTGGCGGTTGAAATGGGCGTCGTGCCACGTATATAGCCAGTGAATGGCACGATTGGAGCCATGACGAGCACGGAGACAAAGGCAAGCCGACCGACGATCATCGGCCACTTCTCGCACAGCTTCGTTGAGCTCGACGATCCTGAGCGTTGGACATTTTTCGTTTCTCACTCCGACCATACGGTGAGGCGGCTGGTCGTGTTTGTTCATGGCTTTCGCGGCGAATCCGTGGGCACTTGGCTGGACTTCCCGCTGATCGACGCTGGCCGGCCAGAGAATTTGTGGTGGGCTGAATCTGACTTGCTGTTCATCGGCTATGATTCGATAAAGGAGAATATCGCAGGTGTTGCGAACCGGATTCGGAGAAATCTGCCGCGGTTCTACCCAAGTTTGTTTGCAGACGTCATGAAAATTTGTGATTGCCCGGCTCGGTCAGACATATCTACACCGTATGAGGAGCTGTATCTGGTTGGCCATTCCTTGGGTGGCGTAATCCTGCGTCGAGTGCTCAGTGATGTAGCGCAGCAGTGGCTAGACAGCGGTGGGTCTGAAATTGACAAACCCGCGCTCTTAGACGCAAATGCTCGACTATTCAGCCCGGCGAGTGCCGGATTCGAACCATCGGGTTGGCTTGGACTACTTCGCGCTACCGGGATTTGGGACAGGATGATCGAGATTATCCTCCCATAGACCTCCAGTCAAATTCTGTCGTACTCCGAGAGATTAAGGACCGGACCTTGGGTTTGATAGGCAGACATGGGGCAGAGCTGTCTGCGCTCCGGGCTCATATTGTATGGGCCAACCCGGATGGAGTAGTGATAACGGAGCGCTACGGGACCGACTATGTGGACTCGTCCTCGGATGGCAAGGGCCACATCTCCATATGCAAGCCGCAGAACGACAAGTACGAGCTGCCATGGGCGTTCGTGCAGACGGGACGGTCCGAATAATGCGTCACGGAGATATACAGCGATACCGCTTGGCGGCATTGCAATCTCCGCTTTTGAAGCGCCTGGCGGATACCGCTAGTTCGGTAGAGGGCACTGGCGCGCTCGTGGGCGTCGATGTTGAATCGACCGTCGGACGAGCTGTTGCCACTTTCGTCCGGGCGATCGCTCCAGCCGTCGGGCCTGACAACGTATCCGACCTTCCCCTGCCGAGCGATTTCAAATACGAACCGCGCGGAGGGGCTGTGTTCTCTTCGTTTTCAATGGACGACAATTCTTACACTTCAACAGAACTCTTATTGACGTTTGATGACTTCGGATTGCTGTTGGCTGGTGCGCGGTGCGAATACTACTCACATGACGCACTAGATATGCTGATCGGCTTGCTAAGTGAACATATTCCTGCGCTCGCTTCGTACTTCGCAACGGTGGTTAACCTTCTTTCACGCCCGTCGATCAAACGCTTATTCGGTGAATCGGTGGAGGAATTGTCAATACCTGTGGATCGGCTTGTTTCAGGCGACCTCCGTTCCAGTTGATTCGGTCGGTGCCGAGT
>NZ_JBJIAK010000123.1:0-2390 GCF_045310915.1 Mycobacterium sp. SMC-17
GACAACCGGACCTGGCACCCCGACACGCCCCAAATCGCCACTGCGGCGGCTTGACACGGTCATTGAGAGTCCTTTCGGCGGTCAAACTTCGGTGGCGGGCAGGGTCGGTCAGCAGTGCGTCAAAAAGTGTTCGAGGACCTTGGCGCCGAACTGTAGTGCGTCAACGGGTACCCGTTCGTCGACCCCGTGGAACAGCGCGGCGAAATCCAGCTCGGGCGGCAGTCGCAGCGGCGCGAAGCCGAAGCACCGGATACCCAGGCGCACAAACGCTTTCGCGTCGGTGCCGCCCGACATCATGTAGGGCACCGTGCGGGCGTCGGGGTCGACGGCCAGGATGGCGGCATTCATCGCGTCGACGAGGTCGCCGTCGAACGTGGTCTCCACGCTGGGCAGGTCCCGTTCCCAGGTACGGGTGATGTTGGGACCGAGCAGCGCATCGAGTTCGCGCTCGAAGGCCTCCTTGCGACCCGGCAGGACGCGGCAGTCGACCATGGCCTCGGCCGTCGCCGGGATGACGTTGGCCTTGTAGCCGGCCTTGAGCATGGTGGGGTTCGCGGTGTCGCGCAGCGTGGCGCCCACGATGCGCGCGATGCCGCCCAGCTTGGCGATGGAACCTTCCAGGTCCGGCGAGGTCGGGTCGAGGTCGTAGCCGGTCTCTTCGGAGACCGCCGCCAGGAACTGCTCGACCGACTCACTGAGCACCAACGGGAACTGGTGCCGGCCCAGTTTGGCGACGGCTTCGGCGATCTCGGTGACGGCGTTGTCGTCGTGCACCATCGAGCCGTGCCCGGCGCGGCCGCGGGCCGTCAGCCGCATCCAGGACAGGCCCTTCTCGGCCGTCTCGATGAGGTACAGCCGGCGTTCGCCGCCCTCCTTGGTCGGCACGGTCAGCGAGAAGCCGCCGACCTCGCCAATGGCCTCGGTGATGCCGTCGAACAGGTCGGGCCGGTGGTCGACGAGCCATTGGCAGCCGTAGGTGCCGCCGTGCTCCTCGTCGGAGACGAAGGCGAAGACGAGGTCCCGGGGCGGGACGATGTTGTTGCGTTTCAGATGCCGCGCGACGGCGATCATCATGCCGCACATGTCCTTCATGTCGACCGCGCCGCGGCCCCACACGTAGCCGTCCTTCACCGCACCGGAGAACGGGTGCACGCTCCAGTCGGCGGGCTCGGCAGGCACGACGTCGAGGTGGCCGTGGATCAGCAGGGCGCCCCGGTTCGGGTCGGCGCCTTTGAGCCGTGCGAACAGATTGCCGCGCCCCGGCGCCCCCGCCTCGACATACTCGGTGGTGTAGCCCACCTCGCGCAGTTTCTCGGCCACCCAGCGGGCGCAGTCTTCCTCGCCTTTGGTGGTCTCCGGCTCGCCGGTATTGGACGTATCGAACCGGATGAGGGAGCTGACGAGGTCGACGACTTCGTCTTCGGGCGCAGTCACAGTCACATTCGTACCACCTCGGTTTTGGACTGAGCACCTCGATCCGTTAGCCTAAGCTGCCCGGCCAGACGGCTGGGCAGGTCCGAGTGGCGGAATGGCAGACGCGCTAGCTTGAGGTGCTAGTGCCCTATTAACGGGCGTGGGGGTTCAAGTCCCCCCTCGGACACATCCGGCGACACGACTTAGGTCGGCAGTCGCCCTCACTTGCCGCAGGTGCGGGTCGTAGTCAAGACGCAAACCCAGACTTGCGTACACCTGAGCGCGTTCCGCTCCGGTTGCCTTGCCGAGCACCGCCGCAAGCCCGCCCAATTCTCCGACCAACTCGCTGATCTGCGCCGCAGACATCGCGTGGGGTCGCTCCACATGCTCAAGACGCGCCTTCAGCTCGTCGCGCTCGGCCGTCCGGCGGCGGAGCGCAGCAGTCAAATCCTCGACGGCCACACCAGACTCCACCGCAGCGACCAGGGCGGCGATCTTGCTGTTCACCTCGCTGAGCTCACGCTGCAAGGCGGCATATCCGTTTCCTGCCGCCGGGTCCAGGTCTTGCCCTCGCGCGAGGTCTTCCGGATCGGCCAAGGTGGCGATCCATTTATCCAGTCGCGCGGTCACCTCGTCTTCCCGGAGATACACCGTCCGCGGGTGATCACTCAGGTCGACAGGTACCGAACGCGACTTGCCGAGCTCGCATCGGTAGAGAATGCGCGTTGTCTGCTTCCCTGGTCGGGCGGCCCCCTGCATCCGCCGGCCACATGCGGCGCAGTACAGCAGCCCACGAAGCGCATAGGGCACGGTCGATTCTCTGCTGCAGACGAGCCCAGGCCCTCGGCGCGCCTGTGTCCGAAGACGAACGGCCTGCGCCAGCTCGTCTGTGATCAGCGCTGATAGCGTCCCGGGGAGTGGTGGACTTCGGATCTGGCGTGGTTCACGCGTTGTGATCAACGAGTCATGGTGAACGC
>NZ_JBJIAK010000124.1:0-2362 GCF_045310915.1 Mycobacterium sp. SMC-17
TTTTTTGGGTGTGTGTAAGTTTTCGGCCGGTTAGTGCCAGTTCCCTAAACTTATTGCTAAGTGTGCAGGTCTGGTCTATCGATCCCGTGGTCTGCGGGGGGCCTTATCCCTCTAAAAGGGTGAGAAACCTGGTCTTGGAAGAGGTTTCCCGCTTAGATGCTTTCAGCGGTTATCCTGTCCGAACGTAGCTATCCAGCGGTGCCCCTGGTGGGACAACTGGTAGACCAGAGGTTCGTCCGTCCCGGTCCTCTCGTACTAGGGACAGGTTTCCTCAAGTTTCTGACGCGCGCGGCGGATAGAGACCGAACTGTCTCACGACGTTCTAAACCCAGCTCGCGTGCCGCTTTAATGGGCGAACAGCCCAACCCTTGGGACCTGCTCCAGCCCCAGGATGCGACGAGCCGACATCGAGGTGCCAAACCATCCCGTCGATATGGACTCTTGGGGAAGATCAGCCTGTTATCCCCGGGGTACCTTTTATCCGTTGAGCGACACCCCTTCCACTCGGGGGTGCCGGATCACTAGTCCCGACTTTCGTCCCTGCTCGACATGTACGTCTCGCAGTCAAGCTCCCTTGTGCACTTACACTCAACACCTGATTGCCGTCCAGGTTGAGGGAACCTTTGGGCGCCTCCGTTACATTTTAGGAGGCAACCGCCCCAGTTAAACTACCCACCAGGCACTGTCCCTGGACCGGATAGACGGTCCGAGGTTAGAAGCCCAATACGATCAGAGTGGTATTTCAACAACGACTCCACACACACTGGCGTGTGCGCTTCACAGTCTCCCACCTATCCTACACAAACCGTACCGAACTCCAATACCAAGTTGTAGTGAAGGTCCCGGGGTCTTTTCGTCCTGCCGCGCGTAACGAGCATCTTTACTCGTAGTGCAATTTCGCCGAGTCTATGGTTGAGACAGTTGAGAAGTCGTTACGCCATTCGTGCAGGTCGGAACTTACCCGACAAGGAATTTCGCTACCTTAGGATGGTTATAGTTACCACCGCCGTTTACTGGGGCTTAAATTCTCCGCTTCACCCCCGAAGGAGTTAACAGGTCCTCTTAACCTTCCAGCACCGGGCAGGCGTCAGTCCGTATACATCGTCTTGCGACTTCGCACGGACCTGTGTTTTTAGTAAACAGTCGCTTCTCACTGGTTTGTGCCACCCCCTCCCGCTGCCGGCAGCATGTGCCTTGACGGTATGGAGGTCCCCCTTCTCCCGAAGTTACGGGGGCATTTTGCCGAGTTCCTTAACCATAGTTAACTCGTACGCCTTAGTATTCTCTACCTGACCACCTGTGTTGGTTTGGGGTACGGGCCATGTGTGCACTCGCTAGAGGCTTTTCTTGGCAGCATAGGATCACCGAATTCGCCTCACTCGGCTATGCATCACCTCTCAGACATGTGAACGACGGATTTGCCTATCGTTCGTCCTACAGGCTTACCCCGGTATTACCACTGACCGGTACGGCTACCTTCCTGCGTCACCCCATCGCTTGACTACTACCCACCAGGGTCCCACGCAGCCGGCAACACGTGATCCCCGAAAGGATCATCACGTGCCATTTGGATGGTTAGCACAATGGATTCATCACGGACGCACACACACGGGTACGGGAATATCAACCCGTTGTCCATCGACTACGCCTGTCGGCCTCGCCTTAGGTCCCGACTCACCCTGGGCGGACTGGCCTGCCCCAGGAACCCTTGGTCTTTCGGCGGGCAAGGTTCTCACTTGCCTATTCGCTACTCATGCCTGCATTCTCACTCCCACACCCTCCACAACTCGATCACTCGGCTGCTTCACCGGATGCAGGACGCTCCCCTACCCATCCTTGCGGATGCCGCGACTTCGGCGGTGTGCTTGAGCCCCGCTACATTATCGGCGCACAATCACTTGACCAGTGAGCTATTACGCACTCTTTCAAGGGTGGCTGCTTCTAAGCCAACCTCCTGGTTGTCTTCGCGACTGCACATCCTTTTCCACTTAGCACACGCTTAGGGGCCTTAGTCGGCGATCTGGGCTGTTTCCCTCTCGACGCACGGAGCTTATCCCCCGCCGTCTCACTGCCACGCTTTTGTCTTACCGGCATTCGGAGTTTGGCTGACGTCAGTAACCTGGTGAGGCCCATCGGCCATCCAGTAGCTCTACCTCCGGCAAGAAACACGCAACGCTGCACCTAAATGCATTTCGGGGAGAACCAGCTATCACGGAGTTTGATTGGCCTTTCACCCCTACCCACAGCTCATCCCCTCAGTCTTCAACCTAAGTGGGTTCGGGCCTCCACGCGGTCTTACCCGCGCTTCACCCTGGCCATGGGTAGATCACTCCGCTTCGGGTCCAGAACATGCCACTACACC
>NZ_JBJIAK010000125.1:0-2243 GCF_045310915.1 Mycobacterium sp. SMC-17
ATAACTGGCAATCCAGGTGGTCCCATCACCCTGGCAAAAATCAGGTCACACTGGTCCCATCCTCATGGCAGGCGACAAACCGTGAGTGACACCGAGTGAGAACGTCGTCGTCTGCCCAGCTCAGCGATCTGGGATGTGACACGTCGTTTGAGAAGTGACAGGTGGGGTCGTGGTGCTTTCAGTCGCCATGGTGACCTCGCTGACGACGTCGTCGGGCTAACTCTGCCCCGCAAGGGTTTTCGTGACCCGCTCGCGCCACCGAGACAGAGTTAGTGGAAAGTCGATCTGATCCGGCAGCACCACCCACCAATAGCAGTAACCATGCCGGCGCTAACCACCAACCTGCGCGTGCCCCTCGAGCCCTCGTCTACATCGACAGACGAAGCGTCCCGGTCAGGCCGCCGAGAGTTTCTGGGCGCGGGCCGCAGCCCCGATACTTCGGAGATGTGGCGGCGGGCCCTCGGGTCGGCTTCTTACTCCAACCGGGGTTCTGGCATTTCGAGACCGCGGGGAATCAGCTTCTCGCACAACCATAAGAAGCCGGTGTCATCAACGACTTGGGCAATGCCGCGTGCACACTGATCCACGGGCGTATCGCCACGCAACCCGCCGCATGGATCAGGCTCGTACGCGGTCGGCCAGTCAAAGGTGACCGACGAAAGACACCAGCCGAGGTCGTTCTTCATGAATCCCAAGGGCAGACCCCCACTTGGCCAGTATGGCTCTCCGCTGCGGCTGAGGAAGACGTCGACGTGCCTGACGCGGCCTTCCTCGGGCACCGGCAACATCACCCTCATGGTCGCCTTCTCCTTCGGCCACGCTGATGGGCCTGCTGGTTCCGCTCCAGCGATGAAGACGTCATGTTCCCAGCTGAACCGGACAACGTGAGCTACATGGTCGCTGATCTGTCGACCCTCGAAGTACAGCGGAAGGTCGCCGACGTCGGTGAGCCAGCGACCGCCTGCGCGGGCGGCGCGCTCCGCCGATTTTTGGTCGACCTCCAGCTCAGGCGTCCTGATGACGTCGAACCTGCAGTGTTGACCGCCTGGATAGCGATCGTCTGGCCCGTGGATACTCACCTTGCTTCCCTGCAAAGCGTGGTGCATCGACTTGATATAGAACGACGTCGTAGACCACTCGAAATACCAACGCCAACTGTCTATTCCTGTGCCGTCTTCGGTGGCCAGCATCAGCACCACGGCGCGATGTTCGTCCTTCCCCGGGTAACGAATGTCGCCCATGTACATGTCTTCTGACATGGGCGTCAATATAGCCTCATCTGTTGCCTGTTCGTGCCGAATGATGACTCGCTGGGCATGGCCTGGCTTTTTGCATGCGGTTCAGTCGTCGGTGGGAACGTCAGCAACTTGCAGTTGATCGACCCCGCATCAAGCAGCGCGACCGGCATCCCAGCGCGAGCCGTCTCGTCCAGGTAGGCATGGGGTCGGCGCGCGTCTGACCGTTCCGCAAGCACGCGATCACCTGCGGCGCCGCGGCCGGCAGGCCGGCAGGCCGGCATGGATCAGATCTATTGAGAAACCTCTCGCGGCCGACGCCGTCCGGAACGACATCCTCGGAAGAACGATCCTGCTCCGCCCCTGTAGGTTCGACTCGACGACGACACTATGCATGTTGGTCGAGGACCGCGGTGAAAACGGCCTTTGCGTCCTGGCCCACGCGGTCGAGCTCGTCCCCGCGTTCAATCGCGCGAAGCACTGCGGCGCGTAGACCACTGGCAAGCATGTACGCACATTCGACGGAGATGGGTGCTGGCGCTATCCGAGTTGGGCTGGTCGTAGCGATCACTGCGACGATAAATTCGGCGAATTGCTCCAACCCCTCCTGCTGTGCGCGAAGAACTCGCTCGCCGACTGAGGGACTGGAAAGCGCGAGCGCCAACGCGGGTTCGCCGGAAAGTAGGGATAGATAGGCGTCGATGGCCTGGTCGATCTGGACGGCTCGCGCAGCATCGAGCTCGATTGCCGCAGCGACGGCTTCAATGATGCGTTTGGCGCTGAGATGAACGAGTTCGACTAGGCACGAATCCTTGTCGGAGAAGTGTTTGTAGAACGTTCGGCGCGATGCACGTGCGTGACCGACGATGTCGGTAATTTGCGTTTGAGCGAGCCCCTTTTCCCGGATCGAGGCGGCCAGCCCGTCGAGCAATCTGGCTAAGTCCCCTGGGGTGGTGGGAATTCGGGGACGGGGCTGAGGTGGGCGGAGATGTTCAGGCCGTGTCGGTG
>NZ_JBJIAK010000126.1:0-2231 GCF_045310915.1 Mycobacterium sp. SMC-17
CACCCCAGCCCAACGCCTAGCCGCGCTCTTGAACCAAGCCGCCTAGCCACGTTGCACTAATCGATTGACTTTGAGCCCGAATCGTCGCGATCTTGTTCACGTTGGGCGAGGCATGGAACCGGCCGGTGGCCGTTGGGCTTGACCCCTGATGGTGGACACCTAACTGGTGGGACTGCTGGTCCTGCGGGAAGGATGTCCGTATGGCGGGCAAGCGTAAGAAGTACACCCCGGAGTTTCGGGAGCAGGCTGCCCGCCTGGTGATCGAGACGGGACGTCCGATCGCGCATGTGGCCGCGGAGATGAATCTGGGTGAGCAGTTGTTGGGTCGGTGGGTGCGCCAGGCCCGCGAGTCGGCCGGGGATACTGGCGGGGTGCTTGATGTTGATGAGCGCGCCGAGTTGGAGCGGCTGCGCAAGGAGAACGCTGAATTGCGTTTGGACCGTGAGTTTTTAAAAAAAGCGGCAGCCTTCTTCGCCTCCGAACAGAACCGGTAGATGCTTACCGGATCATCGAGGCGGAGAAGGCGAACTTCAGCATTGTGCGGATGTGCCGACTGCTGGTGGTATCGCGGTCGGGGTTCTACAAGTGGCGTGTGGCCGGCGCTGCCGGTCCTACGCCGGCCCAGCAGCGCCGTAAGCGCCTCGACACCGCAGTTGCGGGGTTTCATGCCGACTCCGACGGGGTGAACGGCGCACCGCGCATCCTGGCCGATCTACGGGAGGATGGCTGGGTGGTCTCGTGCAAGACGGTGGCGGCATCACTGCGCCGCCAAGGTTTGTTCGGGATCAGTCCGCGCACTTTCGGTCCGCCGACCACCGTGGCGGACCCGGATGCCGAAGCGATCCCGGACCTGGTCAAACGTCGTTTCGATACCGGTGTGCTCAACGCGGTGTGGACCAGCGACATCACCTATCTGCGGACTGGGGAAGGCTGGTTGTATCTGGCGGCGGTACGGGACGGGCATTCGCGGCGGGTGATCGGTTGGGCGATCGCCGATACCCTGCATACCGATGTTGTCGAGTCGGCGTTGACGATGGCGATCGCGTTGCGTGGCCCGTTGCCGGAGAAGGTGATTTTCCATGCCGATCGGGGCTGTCAGTACACCTCGGCGCAGCTGGCTCGGTTCGCCCGGGAGAACAACCTGCTGCGGTCGGTGGGCCGTACCGGGGTGTGCTGGGATAACGCTGCGACTGAATCATTATGGGCGACACTGAAAGTCGAGTTTTACGACCGGCGGTTGTGGCCGACGAAAGCTGCCGCTAGGCTCGCCGTCGGTGACTGGATCGAGCGGGTCTACAACCGCCGCCGGCGTCACAGCGCACTGGGCATGATCAGCCCCGTCGAGTTTGAAAACCGGATCAATCAGACGGCACAAGCCGCCTGACCCTGTGTCCACCAAACAGGGTCAAGCCCACCGTCAGCGTCCAATACGCATGGCGGGCAATTGGCCCTTTCGGGGCTCAGAGGCGTTGGCGGCGGGATTGGTGAGCCGGTACGACCTGGATACGCGGCACGACATGATCCACCGCGACGTGTACATCCCTCGTGGCGCCGTGATGACACCGGCCGATAAGGCCGTCGGCGTCTGGTTGTGGTCAGGGCGGCGTGGTGTTGTCGCGGGGCTGTCGGCTGCGGCCTTGCATGGATCGAAGTGGATCGGCGCCGACGAACCCGCCGAGATCAACCAGCCCAGCAGGCACAAGGCCGCAGGCGTGCTGTTGCACAGTGATGCACTCGATCCCGACGAAATCTGTGAACTCCGCAGCATCCGGTCGACCAATCCGGCTCGGACCGCGTTCGATCTCGGCCGCCGCAAGGGATCGACCAAAGCAGTCATCAGGGTGGACGCGCTGCTTCAGGCTTGCGATTTGAAACTTGTTGAGGTGCAGGCGCTTATCGACGCCCATCGGGGAATGCGGGGATTGGTCCAGCTACGTCGGGTTCTCGAATTGGCCGACTATGGTGCAGAGTCGCCCCAGGAGACCCGAACTCGGCTGTTGCTGACAGAGGCGGGCATACGGCCCACCGACACACAGATCGAGGTGTTCGGCGAATACGGGGAACTGGTGGGGCGTATCGACATGGGTTGGCGGCGTTGGAAGGTCGGCGTCCAGTACGACGGCATTCAGCATTGGACCGACCCGAACCAACGGACGCGGCTAAGTCCCCTGGGGTGGTGGGAATTCGGGGACGGGGCTGAGGTGGGCGGAGATGTTCAGGCCGTGTCGGTG
>NZ_JBJIAK010000127.1:0-2225 GCF_045310915.1 Mycobacterium sp. SMC-17
CACACCCAGCCAACCAGACACCCCAATCACAGGCCGACAGCAGCTGACCGTTCTACACCCTCAATCATGAAGAGCCGCTAAAACTGCTGTCCATAAGCGCACACTGGTGTTGTCGAGCCCAATTTCGTCCACTTCGCAACGGGGGGTTGGACGTGCGCGACAGACGGCGGCGATGACGCAATAGTGTGCACATACATGTAGATTGGGCAAATACTTTTGTTACCGGGGGCGCGGTGGATGGGCAGACAGGGCCGGAATCGGCCATGAGGGGGAAGCCGACGTGGTTCGGACCAGAGCGATCGCGACTGTTTGGCGTTGTGCATTCGCCTGAGGGTGGAGCTGCGCGGGCGGGCGTGATCATCTGTCCGCCGCTCGGCAGGCAGCAGCTATATTCGTATCGAGGGTTGAAGTTGTTGGCGCAGGAGTTGTGCGCCAAGGGTTTTGCGGTGTTGCGGTTCGATTACCCGGGTACCGGGGACTCGACCGGAGCGCAGTCTCGCGACAGTGCTGTGACGGACTTTGTCGAGGGCGTCCGAACCGCGGTCGACTACATGAGGTCCGCTGGGGTTCAGCGGGTATCGCTCGTCGGCGTGCGAGCCGGCGCACTGCTGGCGGCTGTGGCCGCCGAGTCGGTTGCCGGGCTCGAGTGCGTGGTCCTGTGGGACCCCGTGACCGATGGTCGTCGGTATGTGCGCGAACAGCAGTCGCTCTACCGGGTATCAGTTTCCGATGGCGGCTCGGACGAACTGCCCGACGAGGTAGGCGCAGTACAACTCCTCGGCATGCCGTTGTCGTCCGCCGCTGCTGCTGAGTTGAGCGCTTTGAAGATGCCGAGTGTGGTCAACGCTGCTCGCCTGCTGGTGCTGACCAGACCGGAATATGTCGGTGACCGTCGGCTCGCCGGCCTCGACGTCCAGGCCTGCGAAGCGCAGGTGATTTCTGGGCAACCGGAGTTTCTCGAGCCGCGAAGCGTGTTCTTCAAAATCCCGACGGATACGGTGGCTGCGATCGAGAAGTGGATGGATGCGAACAGCGCGTCGGAATCGGTACCGTTTCGTCCTGGCCTGCTGGGTTCCGCCGTCGTCGAGGTGTTGCCCGACGGTCGGGAGATTGTCGAGTCGTTCGTCGAGCTCGGGCCTGACCGGTTGTTTGGCATCAGAACTGCAATCGCCGGAACTCGTGAGGACGGTCCCACTGTATTGATCCACAACACGGCTTGCGAACATCGTGTGGGCTCAGGGCGGATCTGGCCAGATTCAGCGCGGGAGCTGGCGACGCTAGGTGTCAACGTGGTGCGCTACGACCGCCGCGGTGTCGGTGAGACGGGTATCGCGAACGACCAATACACCGGGATCCATTCAGCAGCCGCTCAATCTGACGTGACGGCTGCCGTCCATGCACTGGGGGTGCCGTCTCGCAACCTGATGATGACTGGGATCTGCTCCGGTGCATGGAATTCCGCGTACGCGGGTTCGCGATATGGCGTGCGTCTGGTGGTGCTCCTGAATCTCCTGCTGTATTCGTGGCGGCGAGTCGATGGTGTGGCCGAACGCTTCGCATACATGGCCGAGGCACCCGACAACCCACCGCGACTGAGACAGCGGACGTGGGAAACCGTCAAGAAACTGCTACGGGACGACCTGCCATATCCAGGCTGGTTGCTTCTGGGACACTTGGGTTACACGCAGGCTCCCGAAGTGCTGATGACTCCCCTTATGAAAAAGGGTGTGCGTACTGAGCTCGTCTTGTCCCCATCTGACTACGAGTGGTATCAGGCGCATCGTGGCCCAATTGGGGCGAATCGACTGGCACGTCGCGGGTCGACGCCGAAGCTGACCGCCGTGCCCGGCGGGGATCACGCTGTCCTACATCGCGGACTGCAAATATTTATGCGGAAGTACTTGGTGGATGCGGCGCGACGAGAATTTTCCGCGTCGCCGTGACGGCCGCGGTCAATTCCGCAATTGCGGAGCCGCTCTTCTTGCACGTACGCGCCCGCATGGCGTCAGCCCGATGAGCGGCAGCGGCCAGTAAGACGTACAGCACATAATTTGCGCCAAGGATTCGCCAAAATGCCGACGAACGAAGAAGATACAGGCCCACGGCGCGCCACGGCTGCCCGCCTCGGATGAGATTCTCGGCATCGTAAGAGCAATGATCAGAACCTGTGGATGAGCCTCGGCGAGGCGGCGTAGGAAAGGGCGCACCTTCCCGAGGATGATCTG
>NZ_JBJIAK010000128.1:0-2202 GCF_045310915.1 Mycobacterium sp. SMC-17
GGCACCGACACGGCCTGAACATCTCCGCCCACCTCAGCCCCGTCCCCGAATTCCCACCACCCCAGGGGACTTAGCCAAAGTCTGCGCACCGCGACCTCACTCCGGTCTGGACGATGCCCGGAAACGAAGCCACGACCGGACATCTGACCAATCAGTTCCACGATGTCGTCGCCGCGGCCCGCATTTCGGTGACGTGTGCGACCTATAACTTCTCATCGACATCGAGCATGTGGGACGCACTCCAGACAGCATCCGAGGAGCCCGAGGTGGTTGTGTGTGTCTACGTCGACGCAGGCAAGGGCGACCCTGGCGGCGTCAAGGCACGGCTCCCGCGGGCAACCGTGTACCGCTCAGCCAACTTGCCGAATGGACAGCCGATCGTCAGCCATACCAAGTTCATTGTCGTCGACCATGAGGTCGTTCTGCTGACAAGTGCAAACTTCTCGTACAACGCTGAGAATCGAAACATTGAGTTCGGTCTGCTGATTCATGACAGCGGTCTCGCAGCATCAATTGAGTCGACCATGGCCAGCAAGCGGGGGTCCCTGTATGAGCTGGAATAGCAACAGAATCCACCCGTCGGTGCACGGCTGCGCGACGCGCATGCTTGCCCGTGACCAAAGCCGAGGGACACGAGGGTCCGTCGCCCAGTGCAGCCCGAAGCTGAGAATCTCTTGCCCGCACTAGAACGCCAGATCCGTAAGAACCAGGAAGGCCAACATCTCAGGCGAGAGCATCGATGGTCATGTTGGCGAGGTGCTCCGTCTTCGTAGCATTCTTGAACAAGTTCGCGGTGTATCCGCTGTACTCGGCCTCGCCCTTCTCGGTCATCGTGTGCAGAGCCTTTACCGTCAGGTGGGGTACCTCCGCGAGGACGAGGCCCCAATCTGCCGCGGGATTTTCGATTCCAGTCGAGTCTAGCTTCGCGAACACGACGTGGGCGACAAGACGGTTTCCATGGACGGCGTATCCCCGTTCCCGGTTGCCTAGACCATCTTTCAACTGGTCGAGCTCCGCCTCAACGGCGCGAAGAACCTGGACAGAACGCCAGACCCGCAAGTAGGTGGTACTGGCGTTGAACAGTGCCTTGTACGGGGCCTTTGACGTGTCGTCCCACAGCCGGCTAACCTCGCGTTTCGCCTGGGTGGCAAGTCCCGATGAATGGGCACACGCGAGGGCCACCGCAGCCTCTGTAAATTCGCAGCCCTTCTCGGAGTCTGGACGTTCCTCGCCGCTGCGGATGGCGTAAGTGAGGCCGTCGACGGAAAAGTCGTCGCGCAGTCGCGTCTGTTCGGGATCGAGACCTACGAAGTCGCGGCCACCGATGACGTTCTGGGTGTTCGTCGCCCGCGTCACGCGTTTTCCGAAGTCGTCGGGAGCGGACTCCAGCGATATGAACCGCACCATGACCCGCACCGCGTCGAGTTCCTGCTGCTTCCCCTGCCGCAAGGCGCGTGCGAGAGTCCCCACGGTCTGCGCCCCATTGACGATGCTGACCCCTTTGAGCCCGAACGTCCCCTGCCGACGTTCAGTGCCGCCAGCAGGGGCCTTGTCAATCGACTCGCACAGCGCCGTGACACCGTTGTTGAAATACCAGAACCGCTCGGGTGATTCCTCGATCGTCTCCAGGACGGATGCGTTGACCTCAGAGTTCGACAGCACCAGGCGGACATTGCGGTCGAACAGATGGGGTCCGTGATCGCGGAGCCAGCCCGCTACCTCCGCGCCGCCGACGTGGCCGTAGACGGCATCAGGAGGACCCTCCAGGCGCCCCCAGTCCGACAGCTCGACAGTGAGATCAATCTGAGCCGATAGGGTGTCATCGACGAGAAGCTTGTAGACGGCGCCTTGGTTCATGTACGTGAACAGAGCGACCTCAGTCGGGTCGTTGAGCGTAGTGATGTAGTCGTCCATGTGGGCGGCTACGGCAGGGGCCACCTGTGGTGTGCCCATCGTCACGAAGATGACCTCGATGCGAAGATCCGTATTGAGCAGTGCTTTGTCCAACTCTGGAACCCGTTGGGCCACCTTATTGTTGAACCGCTCCCAGTTCATCGTGACGAGGTCCGACAACCCTTTCTGAAATTTCATCATCTCGTCGAGCGCCGCGCCTCCGCCGTTTCCAGAGCAATGATCAATACCTGTGGATGAGGCCCGGCGAGGTGGCCTGAAAGTGGGCGCACCTTCCCGAGGATGATCATC
>NZ_JBJIAK010000129.1:0-2194 GCF_045310915.1 Mycobacterium sp. SMC-17
CCTTGCGGCGCGCAGTCGGGTGAACAGTTTGTCGGCCCGGCCGAAGACTACGGTGTGTCTGCGTCGAATGGCCATGTGTCCCAATGCTGTTGCCAGATGCGTCTTGCCAACACCAACGGGCCCGAGGACGATCGCGGACTGGCCGGCGTCGAGGAACCGCAGTGAGGTCAGATCCCCCAGCAGGGTGCGGTCATAGCGCAGGTCCTCGTGTGCGGTCCAGGTATCAAACCGCATGGTGGGGTCGAGTCCGGCTTTGGTCGCCCGCAACGCGGCGGAGCGGGATTCGCGTCGGGAGACCTCGTCGGCCAGCAGCGTTTCCAGGAACCCGATGTGACTGAGTTTGTGTTGGCGGGCCAGAGCGGCGCGTTCGGGCAGGGTGTCGGCCATCGCGCCGAGTTTGAGGGTCTTGAGCAGTCGGAGCAGGTCAGCGCCGATCGGGTCGGTGGCGCCACGGGCGGTGGTGGTCATGTCAGCGGTTCTCCTCGGCAACGGTGGTCGTGATGATGGTCAATGGTGTTGGGGTGGAGCTGAATTCGGATGGATCGCGGGCGAAGCGGGTGGCGGTGTGGCGGACGGCCTTCGGCAGCGCGGGTGTGCTGGTCTCGGTGGCACGCTCGAGCATGGAGGCGATCTTGTTCACCGAGACGACATCAAGATCCAGCGACAGTGCGCAGGCCTGTTCGACCCGGTCGGCGCCGTAGCGGCGCACCAGGCCCAGCAGCCGGTAGACGGTGCGCATCTTCGTCCAGGGCAGCCGGTCATCGAGGATGCGTTCGGCGTAGATCCCGACGTTGGGGCCGTGCGCGGCGCAGGTGGCGATCAATGTCGTCACATCGCGCAGCGCGTAGCCGGTCTTGTGTTCGGGCAGATCAGCGGGGTCGGTGCTGCGCCCACCGGCCGGCTGGCGAGGATGGACCTTGACCAGCACGCCGCGGCGATAGAACTTCACCAACTCGGTGTCGGCCCGCACGTCCAGGTACTGACCGATCCAGCACTCGGGCAGCGAATACAGCGCCTTGGCGACCTCGGCGTGGAAATCGCGGTGCACCTTGACCGTCTTGAACACCGGCACGTCATAAACCCCTGGCACCGGCAACAGCCGGGACTGTTCCTCGGCGGTGAACACCTCCAGCGGACGAGCGCAGATGGTGCCGTGTGTGCGGGTGCCCGCGGTGTCACGACACCACACCGTCGCCGCCTGCTGCGCATGGGCCAGGCTGGTGAATGTTTCACCGTCCCAGAAGTTTCGGCGCACGTACTGCACGGCGCGTTCCACTCGCGGCTTGTCCTTCGGCGAGGCCACCCGCGCCGGGTCGGTCAGGAACCCGACATGCCCGGCGTAGTCCAGCCAGCCCTGGCTGAACTGCGGGTTGACCGCATCGGCGGCGGCGATCACCGGTTTGAGGTTGTCGGGGATCAGCACGGCGAACACGCCGCCGAAGAACTCCCAGGCCGCCTCGCAGCCGGCGATCACCGCGGCCAGAGTCTGCGAGTAGGACAGCCACACAAACATGTGCCGGGAGTACACCGCGGTGAAGATCAGCGCATGCACCTTGCGGCGGCGCCCATCATCGACGTCAGTGAGCATCCCCAGATAGCCGAAGTCGACCTGGCACTCCACCCCGGGATCACCATCAGCGACCCGCACCGTGAGATCTTTGCGGCCGAAACCGCAACGCTGGCTGGCGAATCGGTGCAACGTCCGATACGGCACCACACAGCCCTGCCTTCCCAGCAGAGTGTGGATCTTGGTCACTGTCAACGGCCGCTGCTCACCAGAGCCGGCCACCCACTTGGTGATCTGATCCTCGAACCCCAATAACTGCTCCCACGCCGCGCCGTGACCATCGGGGCGAACCGGGCGCACCGCTTCGGCGACCATCCCGATCAGACCGTCGTCGATCGCGCCGGCGTCGTCGCCGCGGCGCAGACCGGCCGCGTGGGCGGCCTCGACGTAACGGCGCACCGTTTTGCGATCCACACCGCAATGCGCGGCGATCGTCCGGTACCCCGGCGCCGGTAACCCCGCCACGCCCAGCCACACCCGCAGAACTTCCCTGATCTCGTTCACACTGACCTCCCGAAAAGCCATGCCGGCGACCTCCGTGACTTGAGCTGTCACGGCGATCGAACGAACAAATGAAAAGACCACCGACGCGACGCGCCGGTGGTCCCATAACTGGCAATCCAGGTG
>NZ_JBJIAK010000130.1:0-2167 GCF_045310915.1 Mycobacterium sp. SMC-17
TGTCAACGACGGTCGAAAATTGACCCCGTAGCGTCGGTTGAATTTTGACCCCCTTGGTTGTGGTTACTTGCTGGTTCTGACCAGTTCTCGGCGTGTTTTGGTCCGGTAGGAGTCGCCGTTGATGGTGATGACTTCGGCGTGGTGGACCAGTCGGTCGATCAGGGCGGCGGCGACGATCTCGTCGGCGAAGACTTCGCCCCAGCGGCCGAACGGCATGTTCGAGGTGATCAGGATCGATCCCTGTTCGTAGCGGCTGGCGATCAGTTGGAAGAACAGGTTGGCGGTGTCCGAATCGAACGGCAGGTAGCCGATCTCGTCGATGATCAGCAGTCGGTAGCGGCGCAGCCGTTTGAGCTCTTGTGGCAGGCGGCCGCTGTTGTGGGCGTCGGTGAGCCGGGCCGCCCAGCCGGTCGCGGTATCAAAGAGCACCGGGTAGCTGCTCTGGGCGGCCTTGATGCCCAGAGCGATGCCCAGATGAGTTTTGCCGACCCCGGGTGGTCCGAGCAGAATCACGTTGTCGCCCTTGGCGATCCATGTGCTTGTCGCCAAGTGTGCGATCACATCCCGCGGCAATGACGGTACATGGTCAAAGGTGAAGTCTTCCAACGTTTTTGTCGCCGGGAACCGGGCACCGGCAATACGTAATGCGGTGCCGTTGGCTTCGCGTTCGTTGACTTGGCGCTCCAGGACCGCGGCCAAATATTGTTCGTGGCTCCACGTTTCGGCGCGAGCCCGCTCAGCCAGCTCAGCCCACATCCGCCGGATCGTCGGGGTTTTCAACACCCGGGCCAGATACTCGATCTGTTTACCAATCTCGCTGTGGCCGTGCATGTTTGGGTCGTTCATGATGGTTCTCCCAGGACGGTGAAATCAACGCCGAACAGGTCGTCGTAATCGGGCAGGGAACGGATCGGCACCAGGTGCCCGTCACGGTGGGTGCGCACCCGACCGCTATCGCCGGTGGTGCGTTGTTGGTGGTAGTGGCGGCGCAGCAGCGCGGCGGCGGCCACGTGCTGCGGGTCGGTGAGCGTCATGTGCCGGGCCCAGCACCGCTGATGGGTGGCGACTACCTGCCCTTCGCAGGTGACGATCACGCGATCGAGGGTGGCGGTGATATCAACAAGCCGACCGATGACCGCCGGATGCACCGAGTAGTCGTTACCGGCGACCCGCACGTAGTAGTCCCGCGCCAGGCGCACCCGATGGCAGATGCCGGTCGCCGGGGGTACCGGCGGCAGCAGTGTCATCCCGGCCAGGTCCTCGGCCAGCAGATCGATCGGACGGGCCCGGATCGAACGCACCCGAGTGGTGTTGGCGTGCTCGGTCAGCCACGCCTCGAACTGGGTGTTGAAATCGGCCGGCGAACCGAACACCCTGCCTGGCAGGAACGAGGTCTCAAAGAACCTGTTGTTGCGTTCAACCATGCCCTTGTACTCAGGGTCCGCCGGTGGAGCCAGCTCCAGGCGGGTGCCCAACGTCCCAACAAACGACGTGGCCACCACCGTGGGCCGGCCCGTGCCGCCGATCGCAGACTCGCGGTCCCACACCAGTTTGGCGGTCACCGCGCCGATCCGGCTCAGCAGCTGCCACATCCCGGCCAGAATGTCGCCGCCCTGGCGCGAGGGGATCATCAACCCGGCCCGGAACCTCGAATACGCCAACGTCATCACCAACACCGGCAAGATCGCTAACTGGTTGTGGCCCAACGGGATACGGTAGTCGGGGAACCACAGGTCCCACTGCGAACAGGCCCCCGGCTCGTAGATCACTCGATCAGCCGGATCGAGGCCGCGGTACTCCGGGCGGATCACCCGCACCCGGTCTTTGAGCACCGTGATCGACCTGGTCCACCCGATCCGCTGTGCGATCACCGTCGCTGGCATCCGCGGATGGTCCTTGAGCAACGCCCGGATCTGCGGTTCGAACGCATCCACTGCCGAACCCCGCGGTGCCCGCGAGTACTGCGGCGGCGCATCGGCCGCCAACGCCGACCGCACCGTATTACGGGCCACACCGAGCTGACGCGCGATCTCCTTAATCGGCACCTGCTCCGTGCGATGCAAACGGCGGATCTCCGCCCACTGCTCCACTGAAATCACCCTCCTATCAATGACGGGGGTCAAAATTCACCCGTCGACAGGGGGTCAGTTTTCAGGCGTCGTCAACA
>NZ_JBJIAK010000131.1:0-2136 GCF_045310915.1 Mycobacterium sp. SMC-17
CATCGTGGTGGATCATCTCGCTTCCCCCGCCAACCTTGCGGGATTCAGCGTGTCCAACACACGGGGTCAAGTCCCATGGATAGACTGCCGCTGAATTTCACGATTGGGAGGATCGGCATGGCGAATAGCCGTTGGGTATCGACGATCGTGGTTGCGGGCGTTGTCTTGGCAGGTGGCGCAGCAGCTACAGCGTGGGCAGGAGGTCCGCCCGGTTTCGTACAAGACGCCGAGGACGTATCGGTCGCGGTCGGCACGGGCGAATTCCAAGGCGCGCTGGTTGGTTTCACCGCTACCGGCGATACCAACGACCACGCTTCGGCGGCTGTCATCGCGGCGTGCAATGCCGCGGGCGGTGTGGAATGCACCAGCGATGAGGTGACCAACGATCGCCTGTGCATCGTGTCTGTGGGCGATGGGGTTACCCACGTCGTCAGTGGCGGCGCCGGAGTGACGGTCGAAGCCGCCCGTGACGATGCCTTCAACCGCGCCGCGGCTGCGGGCACGCCTCTCGGGGCGGATTCCACCACCGTCGTATCGGCCTGTCCCTGATGAGCGCGCACATGTCAGCGCGTACCGCGCACATCCATGTTGGTACCGCGATTGAGGGGAACGGACACATGCCAAGTCGACGCAAGGCGGCACTGCTGATGGTGAGTTTGGCTGCGGCGGCAGGCATCTCGGCGCCTGTTGCCAACGCTCGGCCGACGTGCCAGGACACGTTCGCCAAGACCATCTGTTCGACGAATGGCAGTACTTCGATCAAGGCGCGCCCGGGTACGGTCGCGCCGCCTGCCAACCAACCCATGATGCCGTGGATCGGTATGCCGGGACGCCGACGCTGACACTGACACCTGAGGTTGACCCGCCTGGATCAGGCGGGTCAACCTCGGCATCCGGCAGGCGACCGCGACGTTGACCGACGCGCGCCTCACTCCTTCTTGGACGGGATGACGATCACAACGATCAGCGTCAGGATCGAGAAGAACAGCCCGAGAATTCCCCAGCCCAAAGGGTTACGGCCTTTCGTGCCCGCAATTACCGCGCAGATGATCGCGGCAATGATGCTGCCGATCGCGACGAAGATTCCCTTGATGCCACGCAGGATGAATCCGGCCGCTTCTGGCTGGCTCTGTAGGGCGACTATCACTTCGTGAACCATGTCTATTCCTCACCCTGAGTGACGCGTCGACAGCATCAGCTGACTCAGCTATTCCCACACGTGGGATTGTCCAAACTTCAAGCGCGGCCGGCCCAACCGCGCCGACCCGACTCGACCGACTTACCGTTTCAGGGCGCCCGTGAGGCTGGGCAGCAGGACATCATCGACCAGGATTCGGACGGTGTCTTCAGTCGGCGGCCGATCTGACACCAATGCCCGGAACACCAGATACCCCGGCAGCAGATCAAAGATCTCTTCGTCGATGGTGGCGCCGTCGATCTCGCCGCGCTCGACGGCCTCGGCCAGCACATGGTCGAACACCAATTTGCGGTGATGCACGAACTTGGCCTGCATCACCGCCTGCAGACCCGGATTGTGTGACATCTCGTTCAGCACCGCCCGCATGGTCCTCGCGTGCACCTGCGCCTGATCGCATACCGACCGGCCGATCTCCAGCAAGTCTCCGCGCAGTGAACCCGTATGCGGCGGCACCGAAGAGCTGCGCGTGCCTTCGATGAAGGCCGCCAGCACCAAATCCGCCTTCGACGGCCAGCGCCGGTACATCGTCGCCTTACTGGCCTTGGCCTTGGTCGCGACCGCTTCCACGCTCAGGCGGTCATAACCGTGTTCCTGCAACAACTCCAGTGTGATCGCCAGCAACTCGGCTTCGCGTTCACTCCACGGGCAGTTGGCGGCATCGCCCACGTCCTCGGACATCACCACTCCCCTTCCTGCCGCACGCAGTTGGAATATCAGAGTTACACCACGGCGTTGCGCTTAGTCGCGGCAATGTGCGCAGCCTTTTGCCCGTATGTCAACTCGGTTGCGATCGCGCGTACGGTACCGTACCGTTCTCTTTCACGGGACGAATCGACGATATTGCTCGGCCTGTTCGTCTACGGGGCCTTGCCCCCATGTAGTGGACACGGGATTTGTGGTTACGCGGCTACTGGCAGCGTAGCCGGTGTTAGGGTCCT
>NZ_JBJIAK010000132.1:0-2013 GCF_045310915.1 Mycobacterium sp. SMC-17
CGCGGGCAATGGCGAGATGTCCGACGAGATCCTGAGCGCGGGCCGCGAGGCGACGCTGGGACGCGCCGCTGCGGCGAAGGCACCTGCGAAGAAGAAGGTGAATTAGGAAATTCGCTTCCCCAACGTCGTCCCGGCGAAGGCCCTAGGGCATGCACACATCTAGTTGGGTGGGGATTCCCGAATCGGTATTTCGTGTGATTCATATTGCGGCACTTCGGCTTTGGCGGAGGTGTCGACATGCTGGCGCAAATTGACTGGTCATTAGGTCGGTTCGGGGATCTCCGCCTCGATAAAGGGGGGCGGCGCTCGTCGAATGCATGGTCGCGGGCAAGGATGTCTGCCTGCGACGGCTGGCAGGAGGCATGCGTGCCCGGGAGGTGCGCTTCAACCGCTTTCTCGGCAATGCCAAGGTGACGACGACGCGGATAATCGAAAGCTGGAGCGATGGTACGGTAATGGCGGCCGAAGGCCGCCATGTGCTGGCGATCCAGGATACCAGCGAGATCAATTTTGCCACCAAGGCACAAAACCGGCGTGGCTTGGGCGAGATCGGTCATGGCAACACCCGCGGGGTGTTGCTGCACCCGATGCTGGCCGCAGACGCGGAAAGCGGCTGCTGCCTTGGCCTGTTGCACGGCGAGATCTGGACCCGCCAGGGCCGCCGCACCGTCTCGCACGACAATCGCGATCTGAAGGACAAAGAATCGCAACGCTGGATCGCGACCGCTCTGGCAGCCAAGCCGCTGTTGGCGAAGGCTGCGATGGTGACCATGCTGGGCGACCGCGAGAGCGACATCTTCGCGCTCTACGCCTGCGCCGCAGAACACCAGTTCCACGTCATTGCCCGGAGCATGCATGATCGCAAGCTGGCGGATGGCTGTGGCCTGTATGCGGCCAGCGAGGCCATGACCAGCATCGAACAACGGACCATCGTATTGCCTGCGCGAGCACAACGGCCTGAGCGGGCTGCGCTTCTCGATCTGCGCTTCGGCGCCGTCGAACTGGCCCGACCGCAAACCAAGTTCCTGCGCCATCTGCCGAAAAGCCTACCCTTGATCCTGGTCGATGTGCGCGAGATCGAGCCGCAGGCCGGGATCGAGCCGCTGCACTGGCGGCTGCTCACCACGCATCCGGTGACGAATGCAGAAGAGGCCTGGCGCATTATCGAATGGTACAAGCGGCGGTGGCTGATCGAGCAGTTCTTCCGCATCTTGAAGACACAAGGCCTCAAGCTCGAAGACAGTCAGATCGGGACCGCCGAGCGGCTTCTCAAGCTGGTCGCGATCGCGGCCAAGGCGGCAGTCATCTCCCTTCAGCTTGTGCAGGCGCGCGATGGTCGCGACAACCAGTCTGTCCGAATTGCCTTCAATGCTGGGGAAGTCGCTACACTTGCCGCCCTCAATCGCAACCTCGAAGCCCAAAGCAAGCGGCTGAGAAACCCGCACCCGCCTGACAGCCTCGCTTGGGCCGCCTGGATTATCGGCCGGCTCGGCGGCTGGGACGGCTATCCATCGTCCAAACCGCCGGGCCCCATCACTATGAAACACGGCCTGCAATACTTCCACGCCGCAGCCGCTGGATGGTCCCTCAGAGATCTGTGCATGCCCTAGGGCTTTCGCCGGGACGACACTGAGTTTGTTTTCGAATCACGTGCCAAACACGCGGCGTCATCACCCGCGCATGCGGCGCCCGGTCGAGCCGGGGCTTCGCACGCCCCGGAATGACGAATGAGGGAGGCTTACACCATCCGATACGTGCCGCCGATCACCGGATCGCCATCGGTTGCCACGACCCCGCGCGCGACCAGGTCTTCCAGATGCGCCAGCACGGAATAGCCGGCGGCATTGGCGAGGCGCGGATCGAGCCCGATATAGATCGCCCGCACCATGGTCGGGATGTCGGCCTCGCCCTTGCCGAGACGGTGCAGGATCGAAGCCTCGCGCGCCCGGCGGTGCCGCGCCAGGAAGCGGACGTAGCGCGGGCCCTCCGGAATCTCCGGGCCATGGCCCGAGA
>NZ_JBJIAK010000133.1:0-1775 GCF_045310915.1 Mycobacterium sp. SMC-17
CTAGGAGTCTGCTGAATTAATCGGTGTGGCGGCCGGGGTTGACCTGGGATTTCGCTGATAATTGGTGGGTGCAGGGTCGCTCTGATGATCAGCGTGAGTTGTTGGATGCCGAATCGGTTGCCGGGCATCTTCTGAAGCCCGACAGCGTGTTTGCGTTCCTGGCCGCTCATCGCCACGAGCTGTTCCCGGAGGAGATGTTCGCTGATCTGTTCCCGTCACGGCGGGGGCGACCCAGCGTGCCGGCCGAGGTGATGGCCTCGGTGATCACGCTGCAGGCCCTGCACGGGCTCTCCGACAACGAGACGGTGGATGCGGTCACCTTCGATCTGCGGTGGAAAGCCGCGTGCGGGCTGCCGGTCACCGCGCCGGCGTTTCACTCCACCACGCTGACGTACTGGCGGCGCCGGCTGGCGGCCTCTGATCGCCCTAACCGGATCTTCGAGGCGGTCAGAACGGTGGTCGCGCAGACCGCGGTACTGGCGGGCAAGACTCGGCGGGCATTGGATTCCACGGTCCTCGATGACGCGGTGGCCACCCAGGACACCGTGACCCAGTTGATCGCCGCGATCCGCCGCGTGGGCCGCGACGTCCCCGGCGCCGCCGAGGTGATCGAGACTCATTGCACGGCACACAATTACCACGACCCGGGTAAGCCGGCGATCGCCTGGAACGACAAGGCTGCCCGCGATCAGCTCATCGACGCCCTGGTTACTGACGCGCATCGGGTCCTGGGGCATCTGCCCGAGCAGGAGCTGGGACCGCGGGCCGCTGAGGCGGTGGCGCTGTTGGCGTTGATCGCCGGGCAGGATGTCGAACCGGTCGAAGGCTCTGATGGCACCGACGGGCAGTGGCGCATCGCCCAGAACGTTGCTCCGGATCGGGTCGTCTCGACCGTGGATCCTGATGCCCGCCACGCCCATAAGACGGTGCACCGGCGGCAGGACGGCTTCAAGGCCCATATCGCGATCGAACCCGATACCGGGATCATCACCGACTGCGCTCTGACCAAAGCCAGTGGCCCGGATAACCACGAAGCCGTCGTCGGGCTGGCCCTGCTGCAGGAGGAGCCGGCCGGGGTGCGGGTGCTCGGTGATTCGGCCTACGGCACCGGCGCGGCCCGCGCCACCCTCGCCGAACTCAAGCATGTCGCGGTGATCAAACCGCTGCCGTTGCGGGCCCCGGTGCCCGGCGGGTTCACCAGCGATGACTTCGCTATCGATTTCGATGCCCGCACCGTGACCTGCCCGGCTGGGCACACCGTCAATATCGCACCTAAAGGTGGCGCGAGATTTGAGAAGCATTGCCGCACTTGCCCATTACGGGCCCAGTGCACCACCGCGTCACGGGGACGCAACCTCACTATCAGCGAGCATGAACCGCTGCTACGTGCCGCCCGCGCAGCAGCGCGCACTCCCCGGTGGCGGGACGAGTACCGCCAACACCGGCCCATGGTGGAACGCTCCATCGCCTGGCTGACCCGCGGCAACCGCAAAGTCCGCTACCGCGGCGCCATCAAAAACGACCACTGGCTGCACCACCGCGCCGCCGCCCTCAACTTGCGCCGGCTGATCACCCTCGGCCTGACCCACACCGGCACCCACTGGGCCATCGCCTGACACGACCGGGCATTGCCACCCGCGGCACCAGATGCCACGCTCAATGCGGCGGGGTGACCCTCGAATTGTCGACCCTCGGGTCTGACTCACAACACACACGCGCCACAGAGCGCCTTGAGGCACCCCGCCCCAAAACCGCCTTATTCAGCAGGCTCCTAG
>NZ_JBJIAK010000134.1:0-1741 GCF_045310915.1 Mycobacterium sp. SMC-17
GTGGGGTTTGGGGCGGGGCGTCTGGAGCGCTCATTGGCGCGTGGGTGAAGTCAGGCCCGGAGGTCGACAGATACGAGATCGCCCCGCCACCATCGACTGTGGCATCGGTTGCCTGGGGTGGCAAGAGGTTGGTCACCTGCCGTTAGGCGATGGCCCAGGTGGTGCCCGTGTGCGTCAGGCCCAAGGTGATTAGCCGGCGCAGGTTGAGGGCGGCGGCTCGGTGGTGCAGCCAGTGGTCGTTTTTGGTGGTGCCGCGGTAGCGGACTTTGCGGTTGCTGCGGGTCAGCCAGGCGATGGAGCGTTCCACCATGGGCCGGTGTTGGCGGTACTCGTCCTGCCACTGGGGGGGTGCGCGCTGCTGCGCGGGCGGCACGCATCAGCGGTTCGTGCTCGCTGATGGTGAGCTTGCGTCCCCGTACTGCGGTAGTGCATCGGGCCGCCAACGGGCATGAGCGACAATATTTTTCGAATTTTGCGCCACCGCTGGGCGTGATGGTGACGGTGTGTGCGGCCGGGCAGCACGCGGTGCGGTCATCGAAATCGATGGCGAAGTCATCGCTGGTGACCCCGCCAGGCACTGGGGTCCGCAGCGGCAGCGGTTTGATCACCGCGACATGCTTGAGTTCGGCGAGGGTGGCGCGGGCTGCGCCGGTGCCGTAGGCCGAATCGCCGAGCACCCGCACCGGGGCATTTTCATCCTCAAGCAATCCCAGCCCGACGACCGCTTCGTGGTTATCGGGACCACTGGCCTTGGTCAGAGCACAGTCGGTGATGATCCCGGTATCGGGTTCGATCGCGATGTGGGCTTTGAAGCCGTCCTGGCGCCGATGCACCGTCTTATGAGCGTGCCGGGCCTCAGGATCCACGGTGGAGATGATGCGATCCTCGGCGACTTTCTGGGCGATGCGCCACTGCCCGTCGGTGCCATCGGAGCCTTCGACAGGTTCGACATCCTGCCCGGCGATCAGCGCTAGCAGGGCCACCGCCTCGGCGGCCCTCGGTCCCAGCTCCTGCTCGGGCAGATGCCCCAGCAGCCGATGCGCGTCGCCGACCAGGGCGTCGATGAGCTGATCACGGGCGGCCTTGTCGTTCCAGGCGATCGTGGGTTTACCCGGGTCGTGGTAATTGTGGGCCGTGCAATGAGTCTCGATCACCTCGGCGGCGCCGGGGACGTCGCGGCCCACGCGGCGGATCGCGGCGATCAGCTGGGTCACGGTGTCCTGGGTGGCCACCGCGTCATCGAGGACGGTGGAATCCAATGCTCGCCGGGTCTTGCCCGCCAGCACCGCGGTCTGCGCGACCACGGTTCGCACGGCCTCGAAGATCCGGTTGGGGCGATCCGAGGCCGCCAGCCGGCGCCGCCAGTAGGTCAGCGTCGTGGAGTGAAACGCCGGCGCGGTGACCGGCAGCCCGCACGCGGCTTTCCACCGCAGATCGAAGGTGACCGCGTCCACGGTCTCGTTGTCTGAGAGTCCGTGCAGGGCTTGCAGTGTGATCACCGAGGCCATCACCTCGGCCGGCACACTGGGTCGGCCCCGCCGCGACGGGAACAGGTCGGCGAACATCTCCTCGGGAAACAGCACATGGCGGTGGGCCGCCAGGAACGCAAACACACTGTCGGGCTTCAGAAGATGCCCGGCCACCGATTCGGCATCCAACAACTCACGCTGATCATCAGAGCGACCTTGCACCGCTCAATCATCGGCGAAACCCCAGGACAACCCTTGGCGCCACACCCGAT
>NZ_JBJIAK010000135.1:0-1704 GCF_045310915.1 Mycobacterium sp. SMC-17
CTAGCCCGGATTTTGCGTGGTAATTGGTGTGGGTTCGGTGTGATGCCGAGTTGTGTTGTTGGGTAGTGGTTTTCGTGTGGTGGCGTAGAGGTGCTGTCCCGTGTCGCCGGGTGGGGCGGGCTTTCCTGGGGCCTGTGGGTCCTTCATCGTTGATGGGTCCGATGGGGTGGGGTGTTATCCGAAGGCGGTGCGGACGCGGTGCCAGGCGGCGGCGATCGCCGCCGCCCAGCGCCAGGTGGCATCGATGCGTAGCCGCAGTTGGCGGGCGCCGCGGGTGATACGGGCGGCCACGTGCAGGACCCGGTAGCGGAACGTGGTGATCTCGACGCGGGCCAGAGCGCGATCGCTGGCGAACCCGATGAGGCGGGTCCAGGTGACCAGGTCAGCGGCGGCCAGGACGATTTCGAGCCAGGCAGCATTGGCCCAGAAGGAGTGGCAGGGCAGGTTACGCAGCCCGGTGGCTTTGAGTTCGCGGATACGGTCCTCGACGCGGGCGTGCTGGCGGTGCCGTAGTTCCAGACCGGCGACCTGACCGGGTACGACACCCGGTGGTGTGTCGGTGATGAACGCGGTGACCCGCATGCCGTCGGCGTCGGTGAACCGCAACTGCGCGCCGGGGTGGGGGCGTTCTTTACGCAGGATCAGCCGGGTCCCTTCGGGCCAGGAGGCCAGGTTGACCAGGTCGGTGGCTTCAGCGACCCACGCGCCGTCGCGGATCCCGCCGTCGGTGTCGATCGCTGGATACCAGCAATCGCCGAGGTTGAGGGTGTCCACGGCGTCCTGGACGCGGGTATCGACGGGGTACCCGAAGGAGAACCCGGCCCCGGCGGCCCGGCACGCTGCGGCGAATTTGTGGGTGGATCCGGCGGTATCGCAGCGCACCAACACCTTCGGGGCCTCGGGGTTGTCGGGATCGTCGGGGTTGGGCCGCCACGCCGCTGGCAGCGATGCCAAAGCCTGGTGCAGGACGATGATGTGGTCGGAGGCGGTGTTGGAGCCGGCGTTACCGTTGCGCAGCAACCCGGCCAGGGCTTCGCCGCCGGCGATGTCGGGGCGGTCCAGAAACGCCAGCAGCGGGTGCAGCCCGAACGTTTTCTTCCAGGTCGGCGCAGCCCCGGCCTTGTTGTCGGAGTGATCGATCACCAGCGTGGCATCGATGTCGATATGCAGCCAGCCGCCGGTGGTGGGGGCGGCTCCGACAGCCCAGGCCGCTGCCCGCGCCGCGGCTCGGGCTGCGCGCACCCCGGGTAGATGCGCGGCATCGATCCGCTCATCGATCAGCCGCCACATGGTGGTCGTTGAGGCCTTGGCCCCCAGGACGTGCTCCCGGTCACCGCACAGCTGACCGACCGCGTCGATGCAGTCCGCGCCGTCGGCGACCGCGGCCGCCAGATCAGCGAACACCTCCCCAGGCGCATACACCCACGGGCCGCGGTAGGTGTCGGCCAACGCGGCCGTGACCTGCGCCGATAAGCCGGTCCGGTCGGCAAGCTCACGCAGCATGCCCATCCCGGCATGCGACACAACGCCATGGCCGTCGGCGGAAACTTTCACCGGCGATGCCGCCGCGATATTCTTCACCTGCGAAGTGCCTTCCCGTCAGGGTTTTTGAACCGTAGAGAAGTCCAATTATTCCTTGCAGGACAGGCACTTTCGCTTATCTACACACCCCCACAGTCAACATTCCACGAAAAATCCGGGCTA
>NZ_JBJIAK010000136.1:0-1671 GCF_045310915.1 Mycobacterium sp. SMC-17
GTTATGCCGGGGACTCGTAGGAGACTGCCGGGGTCAACTCGGAGGAAGGTGGGGATGACGTCAAGTCATCATGCCCCTTATGTCCAGGGCTTCACACATGCTACAATGGCCGGTACAAAGGGCTGCGATGCCGTGAGGTGGAGCGAATCCTTTCAAAGCCGGTCTCAGTTCGGATCGGGGTCTGCAACTCGACCCCGTGAAGTCGGAGTCGCTAGTAATCGCAGATCAGCAACGCTGCGGTGAATACGTTCCCGGGCCTTGTACACACCGCCCGTCACGTCATGAAAGTCGGTAACACCCGAAGCCGGTGGCCTAACCCTTGTGGAGGGAGCCGTCGAAGGTGGGATCGGCGATTGGGACGAAGTCGTAACAAGGTAGCCGTACCGGAAGGTGCGGCTGGATCACCTCCTTTCTAAGGAGCACCATTTACATGCCCTGATCCAGGGTTTCCCCCATGCCGGCAACAGTGCCGGGGTTCATGGTTGGGATTGTCGCCGGCGCCTGTAGTGGGCCGCTCCGGCGGGTGCATATGACAACAAACGTTCGGCCGGCTGGAAAGCGTTGGTCGTGAAGAATTGCCAGACACACTGTTGGGTCCTGAGACAACAGGCCCGTTCGCTCCCCTCTCGGTTAGAGGGTGGGGGACGCCCCGGTTGCGGGGTGGGGGTTGTTGTTGCCTCACCGGTTTTGGTGGTGGGGTGTGGTGTTTGATTCGTGGATAGTGGTTGCGAGCATCTAACGCGCGCAGAAATGGTGGCCGGCGGCTTTCGGGTCGTTGGTTTTTCCGTCTGTGTGTTGTTGATGTGCAATTTTGATTCTTGTTTTCAATTGGTTTTTGTGCGTAAGTGTTTAAGGGCGCATGGTGGATGCCTTGGCATCAGAGGCCGATGAAGGACGTAGGAGGCTGCGATAAGCCTCGGGGAGTTGCCAACCGAGCGTTGATCCGAGGATGTCCGAATGGGGAAACCCAGCACGAGTGATGTCGTGTTACCCGCACCTGAATATATAGGGTGTGGGAGGTAACGCGGGGAAGTGAAACATCTCAGTACCCGTAGGAAGAGAAAACAATTGTGATTCCGTGAGTAGTGGCGAGCGAAAGCGGATGAGGCTAAACCGTATGCATGTGATACCGGGTAGGGGTTGTGTGTGCGGGGTTGTGGGACCTATCTTTCCAGGGCTATCCCTCTGGAGGGCAGTAAGAAAATGTCGTGGTTAACGGAAGTGGCTTGGGATGGCCTGCCGTAGAGGGTGAGAGTCCCGTACGTGAAAACCCGATGTCTGCCTTGATGGTGTTCCCGAGTAGCAGCGGGCCCGTGAAATCTGCTGTGAATCTGCCGAGACCACTCGGTAAGCCTAAATACCTTCTGATGACCGATAGCGGATTAGTACCGTGAGGGAATGGTGAAAAGTACCCCGGGAGGGGAGTGAAATAGTACCTGAAACCGTGTGCCTACAATCCGTCAGAGCCCTCCTTTGGTGGGGTGATGGCGTGCCTTTTGAAGAATGAGCCTGCGAGTCAGGGACATGTCGCGAGGTTAACCCGTGGGGGGTAGCCGTAGCGAAAGCGAGTCTGAATAGGGCGTATCCCATTATGGGTGTAGTGGCATGTTCTGGACCCGAAGCGGAGTGATCTACCCATGGCCAGGGTGAAGCGCGGGTAAGACCGCGTGG
>NZ_JBJIAK010000137.1:0-1663 GCF_045310915.1 Mycobacterium sp. SMC-17
CCTCGATCCGTGGACTGACTGATTCTGTGAGGACTTTTCGGTTCTGGTCGGGATCATTTTGCTGTGGGCGGCAGTTAGCTGCTGGTCTGCCCAGCTTTTCCTGTGGTGTCCTCGGGTTGGGCCTTGCGGCGGTGGTCAGGATGTCACGGTTTGTGGGGGTGGGCGTCCGATCGTGTTGTGCCACAGTGCAAGCCAGTGTCGGGCCCAGGGCCAGTGGGCGGGTAGGTGCAGGACTGCTCGGCGTTGTGGTCGGGCCAGTCGGGCCGCGATGTTGACGATGCGCCGTCGCAGGGTGGCACCGCGGGCAACGGCGTGAGAGCCTCCGGCCAGGACGCCGGTGGCGCGCAGCAGGTTGTGGGCGATGGCCGCGCAGAGGATCCAGGCGGAGTTGGCGCCGAACCGCCCCGAGGGCATGTGGGCCAGGGGTCCGTCGATCAGGTCGGCGAACACGGTTTCGATGATCGCGTGGCGACGGTGGGTGATGTCGGCTTGATCGACCGGTAGGTCGATGTCGGTGAAGAACGGGTGATACCGCCACACCGGAAACAGCCCATCGGCCATGCGCGCATCTTTGACCCGGCGTACCACCAGTCGTGCGGTGATCGGGGTCTTCGTGGAAGTGAAAGCGGTGTAGGTAGTTTCGGCGACTTCAGCATCAGAAATCCACGCGCCGGTATCGGGATCGCGCACTGCACCGGGATAGTTCACCGGTACCCACGCGTCCTGGTCGATCTGCTCGATCGCGGCGGTCAGCGCCGCGGTCTTGGTCAACACGAGCGAGAACCGGGCCCCGGCACGGCGGCACGCGGACACCACCGCGCTGTTGCCATAGGCCGAGTCGCCGCGCACCAGGATCTGACCAGTGACGCCGGCGGCACGGGCGGTAGCCACCGCTTGCGCGATCATCCGGGCCGCTCCCTTGCCGGAGTTGGCCTTGCCCGAGCGCAACCGCGCTCCGGCGATCACCGGGGCGCTGTGTTCGGTGCTGATCGTGGTCACCAGCGGCGAGAGACCTTTGCGCAGGATCTGGCGGCCGGCGATCTTGGTGTGCCCGTAGCTCGCGCCCTGTTTGGCGTGTCCGTAGACCGGGCGCAGCAGCGAATCGATATCGATGAACGCACGCTGATCGGCGCCGGGCAGCAACAGCACGCGTTCACACAGGGCACCCAGATGTGCACCCAGAACTGACTCCAGTTGACGGGCATGCCCGAAGGTGAACTCCCGCAACAGGGTTCCGATCGTCGAAGGCGCATACACCCCGTCGAAGAGTGTTTTCATTCCACCGCTGCGGACCACGTCGAGGTCATCGATACTGTCCGCGCCGACGCACATGCCGGCGATCACCGTCGCCAGCTTCGGTGACGGGTTGGCCGCCCCGGACTTGATCCGCTCGCTGGTGAAACGAATCTTGTGCTCCAACAACGCCGAAAGGCGACTCTGCTCTGCCAACGTCATCACCGGCACCAGGCCCGCGCACGACACGAGATGCTCATCATCAAAGACCGCCGACGACGCGGTGAACCTGTGGGACACTTGCACTGGAAGTGCCTTTCCGAGTTGTGCCGATAAGTGCGTAGAGAACACTCATCATCCCAGCTCAGAAGGCACTTTCCTCGTTACGACACCCGACCAAACAGTCAGTTCATCGGTGGATCGAGGCTAA
>NZ_JBJIAK010000138.1:0-1590 GCF_045310915.1 Mycobacterium sp. SMC-17
TAACTGGCAATCCAGGTGGTCCCATCACCCTGGCAAAAATCAGGTCACACTGGTCCCATCCTCATGGCAGGCGACAAGAGCTACCCGCGTAAATCGTTGCGGCCCTTGCGGCGAGCGCAGACTCAACCCACGCGAGCGACGCGTTCGGCGTACCGAGGTCCGCCGTTATCAAGGCTCCATTTGTTCCCGTGCCAGACGGCGTGAGCACGTCCGACCCGAGTATCTCCATTGCAAGTTCGGTTTCACGTTGGAAGAACTCACTCCAGATTATCTTCGTCATCGCCGCCTCGGCTCCGGGATACTCACCCTTCAAGAAGCGCGACAACGCTTGGTAGCCACGACAGCGCATGATCTCGACGCGGCTGCAGGCCCACGCGAGTTGTTCACGGATGTGCGGGTCGCTCGTCTTGCCTCGCTCTCGCGCCAGGTCAATGAGCCGAGTGACGTCGGCTTGAAATCGGATTGCGTCGGTGGTGACGCTGGTTCCGCGCTCGAAACCGAGCAGGGTCATCGCCACCGACCATCCGCCGTTGAGCTCCCCCACAATGTTGCCCGCCGAGGTCCGAGCGTCAGTGAAGAATACTTCATTGAACATCGTCTGACCGACCATGTTCTTGATGGGCCGAACCTCGACGCCCGGCTGATTCATCGGTACGAGGAGGAAGGAGATCCCCCTGTGTTTGGAGGCGTCCACGTCCGTCCGACACAAGACGAAAATCCAGTTTGCGAGATGACCGGCGGAGGTCCAAATCTTCGATCCGTTGATCACCCACTCACCGTCGTCAAGCACCGCCCTGGTCCGCAAACTGGTGTGCCTCGTTGCGCCTGCCGCGCGATCACTATGTGCGTCTGGACGGCAATGATTACTCGGTGCATCCCGGGGCCGTCGGACGGCGGGTGCTGGTGCGGGCGGATCTGGATCGAGTCCACGCGTTCTGCGACGGGGAACTGGTCGCCGAGCATGAACGTATCTGGGCAACGCATCAGACCCTGTCGGACCCGGCGCACGTTGAGGCGGCGAAAGTACTGCGGCGCAGGCGAATAGCAGCCAAACACGCCGTGGCTGAACCGCAAGTCGTGACCCGATCGCTGACCGATTACGACACCGCGTTCGGTGTGGACCTCGATGGCGGGGTGGCCTGATGGCGACCGCGAAAACCAGCCCAGCCGGCCGTGATGTCCGCGCTGAAATCGCCTACCTGACAAGGGCATTGAAGGCACCGACGTTGCGCGATGCCACCGAAAGGCTCGCCGAGCGGGCTCGCGCGGAGAACTGGAGCCACGAAGAATACCTGGCCGCGTGCCTACAACGGGAAGTGTCCGCTCGCGAAGCCCACGGCGGCGAAGGACACATCCGATCGGCCCGGTTTCCGGCACGAAAATCGTGGTGGATTCAAGGTCCTAGTGCAACAGCGGGTGGATCGGACGGGTCGGACAGTAGTTCGTCGAGGCGTTGGGCGGGTGTTTTCCAGTCCAGGGGTTTGCGTGGCCGGTTGTTGAGTTTGGCGGCGACGTGGGCTAAGTCCCCTGGGGTGGTGGGAATTCGGGGACGGGGCTGAGGTGGGCGGAGATGTTCAGGCCGTGTCGGTG
>NZ_JBJIAK010000139.1:0-1576 GCF_045310915.1 Mycobacterium sp. SMC-17
ATTTGCCGGCGCTCGTCGTCATCGTGCTGGCCTATATCTGGGCCGGGCTGACCGAGGTCGCGGCGATCGCGGCCATCGCCATCAACAAGCTGCCGACCGCCGTCGTCACGTTGCGCGAGGGTGCTCGCGCGCTCGATCCTGCGCTCGACGAGATGGCGACGGCGTTCGCCTTGCCGCGCGGCCGCGCGTTCCGGCATGTGATCCTGCCGCAGCTTGCGCCCTATATCGCTGCCGCGGCGCGCTCCGGGCTCTCGCTGGTCTGGAAGATCGTGCTGGTCGCCGAATATCTCGGCCGGCCGAACGGTGTCGGCTTCGAGATCGGCGTCGCCTTCCAGCTGTTCGACATTCCCCTGCTGCTCGCCTACTCGCTGAGCTTTGCCGGTGTCGTGCTGGTCATCGAGACGGTGATGGTGCAGCCGTTTGAAACCAGGCTAACGCGGTGGCGGCTCCGTGCAGCTTGAGGTCAATATCACCGGCAAGAGTTTTGAGAGCGCGGCCGGGAAGCGGCACGACGTGCTCGACAACGTCACCTTCACGTTGAACGCCGGCGAGGTGGGCGTGCTGTTCGGCCCATCGGGCTGCGGCAAGAGCACCCTGCTCCGGATTCTCGCCGGGCTCGACGGCAACTACCGGGGCCATGTCGCGCGCTCGCCGGGCATGCGCCTCGGCATGGTGTTCCAGGAGCCGCGGCTGCTGCCCTGGCGCACGGTCGAGGAGAACGTGCGCCTGGCCGCACCTGGCGCCGACGACGGCAAGCTGTCGGCGCTGTTCGAGGTGCTCGAACTGAGCGCGCATCGCAACCACTTTCCGGGCGAGTTGTCGCTCGGCCTCGCACGCCGCGTCGCGCTTGCCCGCGCCTTCGCCATCGAGCCGGACTTCCTGATCCTCGACGAGCCGCTGGCCTCGCTCGACAATGCCCTCGCGGGCAGGCTGCGCGACCAGGTCGCGACCCTGGTGGCGAGCCGGACGATGATGACGCTCCTTGTCACCCACGATCTCGACGACGCCGTCCGCCTCGGCGACCGCCTGTTCTTCCTGTCGCCGCGGCCCGCCCGAATCCTTCACGTCGAAACCATAGCCGCGCCGCGTGCAATGCGAGGTGAGCCGGAGATCGGCGAGATCAAGCGACGGCTCTCGCAGTTGGACCTTGCAAATATGTGAGACGCCGTCATCCTTGGATGAAAGCTGCAGGGAGAGGTTTGATGTTGCGCGCGTTGATTGCTGTTGGTGTCGCCTTGCTGGTGCTGCCGGCGACCGTGTTCGCCCAAAGCAAGGGCAAAGGCATCCGGCTATGGAATCTGACCAGCGCCACGATTTCGAGCTTCGAGCTGTCGCCGGCCGGCAAGAATGAATGGGGCCCCAACCAGACGCTGAACGACAAGGACAAGGAAGTCGACCACGACGAGCGCCTGCGCATCACCGGCGTCGAGCCCGGCCGTTACGATGCCAAGGTCGGCTACAGCGGCGCCAGGCAGTGCTTCGTCCGCGACATCGAGATCAAGGCCGATGCCGTGTTTTCGGTCTCCGACAAGGACCTGAAGGACTGCAACAAATAGGGGTTAGCCCGCCGGCGGCT
>NZ_JBJIAK010000140.1:0-1571 GCF_045310915.1 Mycobacterium sp. SMC-17
CTCAAAACCCCAGGCGCACAACCTAAAATAGCCCCTGAACAGCGCAAAGGCGCCCACGAAAACCCGTGGAGCGCCACGTATGAGCGAAACAATTAGTGATCCCCTCGCCGCGGCCGCGGCGGTCGACGCGATCACCCTCGCCTCTCGCGAGGAGAACGCCGCCGGCGCCCGGCGCCTGGCCGCGATCGGCGACCTGTGGGAGCTACGAGCCCCCGACGACGACATCGAAAAACGGTATTGGGCGATCGACGGCTACGCCGGACTGATCGTGGAGGTCGCCGCCGCGCTGGGGATGTCCCGCAAACGGGCACAGGCCCAGGTGGACCGGGCGGTGATGCTGCGCACCCGCCTGCCCAAAGTCGCCGCCGTCTACGCCAAAGGACTGATCGATGCGGTGATGGTCGCGATGATCGTCGCCCGCACCGACCTCATCATCGACGACGACGCCGCTCAACGCGTCGACGCCGACCTCGCCGCCAAGATCGTGGCCTGGGGACGATTGTCGAAACCGAAAATGGAACAACGCATCGACGCGATCATCGCCAACGCCGACCAGGCCGGCGTGCACCCACCCAAACCCCCGTCACAAGCCCGCTACCTCGACATCCGCGCCTGCGGCCCCGGCGCCGCCAGCGTCACCGGTGTCGTGGATGCGGCGACCGCCGCGGTGCTCGACGCCGCCATCGACGCCCTGGCGAAAGGGGTGTGCAAGCACGATCCGCGCTCCCACGATCAACGCCGGGCCGCCGCCATCGACGCCCTGGCCCGCGGCGGCCGGCTGCGGTGCGAATGCGGGCAACATGATTGCCCCGCCGCCGCGGCCGCTGCCGGTGATCTACCGGCGCCGACGGTCGGCACCCGGGCGGTCATCCACGTCATCGCCACACCGCAGGCAGTGGACGGCCAGGCCCCCGGATTCCTGCCCGGCTACGGGCAGATCCCCGCCGACCAAGTCGAACGACTCGCCGACGGCGCGACCATCCGCCAGGTGGACCTGCCACCGGATGCGGCCGAACCCCGATACCGACCCTCGGCCCAACTCGCCGAATTCGTGCGCTGCCGGGACCTGACCTGCCGATTCCCCGGCTGTGACCGGCCCGCCCAAGCCTGCGACATCGACCACACCACCGCCTATCCCGCAGGGCCGACGCACCCGTCAAACCTCAAATGCCTGTGCCGATTCCATCACCTGCTCAAAACCTTCCACCCTTGGCAGGACCAGCAGTTCCCCGACGGCACCGTCGTGTGGACCGCCCCCACCGGGCACACCTACATCACCAAACCCGAAGGCGCCCACTGGTACCCACAACTGGCCCAACCCACCGGCACACCCGAGACCACCGAAGAACCACCACGCACACCCACACGCGGCCACTGCATGCCCAAACGCACACGCACCCGCACCCAAGAACGCCGACAACTCATCAACCAAGCCCGCACAGCCAACGAACAACGCATCGCCGACACGGCCGCGGCAGCAGAGCAGTGGGATGAACTGAACCATCCCGCGTTTGATGCGCACCTCCTTCCTTGGGAAGGTGCATGTCATGCCGAGCAAGTACGACCCGGAG
>NZ_JBJIAK010000141.1:0-1562 GCF_045310915.1 Mycobacterium sp. SMC-17
TGAGTTCCTAATCGGAGTCAAGTTCTCAGACGGGTTCTTGTGGCAAGTCCTTAGGCGGGTTCTAGGGTGGTGGGGGCGGGTCGGTGGATTGGAGCGCTTGGCGACTCCTGTTGTCCTCGGCCCGCCCTGCCTTTGAGTCGCTGCGATTGGCGGGTGTTGGCGGCGTTGATCCTGGTTTGGCGATCAACGCGGTAGTGGGCAGTCACCAGGCGGCGACCTTCCTCGGCGTCAATGGGCCGGCCAGCGGTGTCACGTAGGGCGTAGTGCTCGCCGGTGCGCCAACAGGTTGCGATACGAGTCAGCAGCGCGGTGGCGATGTGGCAGATCGCTGAGTCGTGATGACGGTCGGTGCTCATGAGCCGCTGGTACTTGGCGGCCAGCTGAGGGTCGACCTTTCGGGCGTGGTCTGCGGCGGCGAAGAGGGCCTCGCGCAGCAATGGGTCGCCGGCTTTGGTCAACCCGTGCTGGTGCTGGCTTTGGCCGGATTGGCTGAGTTTGGGGATTAGCCCGGAGTAGGCGCGGATCGCGGCCAGTGAGTGGAAGCGGTGCGGATCGCCTAATCGGCCGGCGATGACGGCGGCGGTGACCGGTCCAACCCCGGGAGCTGAGGCAATGATGCCGGTGGGATCGGCTTCGGCGTAGAGGTTGGCGGCTCGTTCGTCGAGGTCGTCAATCTGATCGGTCAACGCTTGGGCTTGTTCGGCTTCGATCGCGATATCGGCCGCCAATTCGGCGAAGTCGATCCGAGCATCGGCGCCGGCGCCCCACAACTGCAAGGACTCTCGGGCCGCGGCCAGGATCAACGTGGCCTGGGCCTCGCGCCAGGCGCCACGGGAGTGGCGAATCAGGAACCGGGTCAGTCGAGCGTGCCCGAGGCGGATCAGGGTGTTGGGGTCGGCGTAGCGGGTCAATAGCGCCAAAGTTGCTTTGCCATAACGTGTTCCGAGCGCGTCATACCAGGCGGGGCCGAGCAGTTCGAGTTGGGCGTCGAGGCGCTGGAACACCGCGGTGCGGCGTTTGACGATCGACGAGCGGATCTTCACGATCCGACGCAACGGATCGGCCGGGCCGTCGCTGGCGTGGTCACGGAGCCCCTCGGGATGCAGCAGTGGCAGCCGGGCCAGCAGCTTGGAATCGAGGTGGTCGTTCTTGGCGTGTTTGGAGTAGTAGGCCCGCAGATCGGCTGACTGCGTGGTGGGCACCATCGACACGTTCGCGCCGTGGTGGCGGAACCATGATGCCAACGGCGCCCACGCGTTGCGGGTTGGTTCCATCACCACCCGTAACGTGTCTTCGTCGCTTAAATCGCAAGCATTCCAGAGCTTTTCCAGATCGTCGGGTCTGGTGAAGAATCGGCGTCCGGTCCAGACGAACGTTCCGTCGGGCCGCGCCAGCGAGGCCTGATGAGCCGCCCGGCACGCAAGGTCGATACCCAAGATGAGTTCCACGGCGTCCTTTCTCGCGAGGGTGTGACTCGAGGCCAGCGCCGGCATTGCCCAGACATTCCACAAGCAGGAGTCCGTCAGTGGACGGCTCCAAGTTCCCAAACAGGGACACCCGCC
>NZ_JBJIAK010000142.1:0-1520 GCF_045310915.1 Mycobacterium sp. SMC-17
CCACCGACATTGATTGTGTTCAACCCGTTCGGGCGAGGATGACCTTGCTCGTTCGCCGCTGGTGATGACCCTCCCACCGACTGACGCCCTGCTGGGTTGTCTTCGACTTGATCTGTCTCACCAGCGACGCGCGAGCAAGCGTTGCCCCGAGAGCCCAGCGGGGCGGACATGACCTAATCAGGAGCCTGGCCGTTCCTCATCAATGTCTTGTCTGCCCGCCCCGCAGGGTTGTCACCCACCCGCACGGTTCATTACTACGGAGAGGACACCACCATCGTGACATCCCCACGCCGAGTCGTCATCGGCGCCGACACCCATCTGGACACCATCCACGTCGCCGCCATCACCGACACCGGCCAACCGCTCGGCGACGCCGAATTCCGCACCAACCCCACCGGCTACTGGGCCGCGATCTGCTGGGCCCGCAGCTTTGGTGACATCGTGACCGCAGGAGTCGAGGGCACCAGCAGCTACGGCGCCGGACTCACACAAGCATTGCAGGCCAACGCTATTCACGTCGTTGAAGTCAACCGACCCGACCGGGCAGCCAGGCGCAGGCAAGGAAAATCCGACCCGCTCGATGCCTACAGTGCCGCCCGCGCCGCGCTGGCCAGCAACAGCCCAGCCGTCCCCAAAGACCCCCACACCAATGCACTCAAAGCCCTGCTGACCGCCCGTCGCGGCGCCGTCAAAGCCCGCACCGCAGCCATCCAGCAGATCAAGGACCTCCTCGTCACCGCTCCCGCCGAGATACGCGAGCGCTACCGCGGCTACACCACCACGCTGACGCTCGTGGCCGCGCTGTCCAGATGCCGACCCGCTACACACAACGATCCCGTCACGGTCTCAGTACTGACGGCCTGCAAAACACTGGCCCGCCGCGTCACCTTCCTGCAAGATCAGGCCGACGAAATCACTGCTGAGCTCGACACCCTCACTGCTGCATTCAATCCTGCACTCCGGGCCGCCTACGGCGTCGGCCCGGACACCGCCGCTCAACTGATCATCACCGCCGGCACCAACCCCCAACGGCTCCGCAGCGAAGCCTCCTTTGCGATGCTCACCGGTGTCGCTCCCATCCCGGCCTCGTCCGGGAAAACCAGCCGCCACCGACTCTCCCGCGGCGGCGACCGCGCCGCCAACAACGCCCTGTACCGCATCGCCCTGGTCCGCATGGCCCACGACCAACGCACCCGCGACTACGTCACCCGCCAGACCGCCGCCGGCCGGTCCAAAAAAGAGATCCTGCGGATGCTCAAACGCGCTATCGCCCGCGAGATGTTCAAACACCTCACCGCACCCAGCCCGATCGACGACTACAGCGACCTCCGCCCGGCTCGTCGAGCCACAAACATCACTCTCACCGCCGTCGCCGACCACTTCGGCGTATGGCCCAACGACATCTCCCGCCTCGAACGCGGCCTCAAACGCGACGACACCCTCGCCGCTACCTACCGCCAATGGTTAAACACCCAGCTCAACCACGCCGCTTGACTATTAACAGAAATAGGAGCATCAAG
>NZ_JBJIAK010000143.1:0-1507 GCF_045310915.1 Mycobacterium sp. SMC-17
GGCTCTTCGCAGTTGAGGGTGTAGAGGTGGTCGGCGCGTCGTTGCCTAGGTAGGGGTCGAGGTCTTCCGATGATGAAGGTTCGTACACGCCTCATCCGAAAGACCTCGACGTGCCTGACGCTACCGGTCGGGCGGGCTTCGCCTGCGCTGACCTGACCACTTTCTGCCGCCTTGACGAGCTCGGGTTGGAGGTGACCGGCCAACAGCTCGCTGCCGGTCGGGCCGTGCTGGCGTGCCGGGTCGCCGATGACGATCGGTGGTGCCGCCGCTGCGGCGAAGAGGGCGTTGTGCGTGACAGCGTGACCCGCACGTTGGCCCATGAACCGTTCGGGTGGCGGCCCACGACCTTGCTGGTCACGATCCGCCGCTACCGCTGCGCCGGTTGTGCTCACGTGTGGCGCCAGGACACCAGTAGGGCGGCCGAGCCACGGGCCAGGTTGTCCCGGCGTGCTCTGCGCTGGGCGCTGGAAGCCCTTGTCTGTCAGCACTTGTCGGTTGCCCGGGTCGCCGAGGCGTTAGCGGTGTCGTGGAACACCGCCAACAACGCCGTGTTGGCCGAAGGTCAGCGGGTGCTGATCGCTGATCCGGCCCGCTTCGACGGCGTGGCGGTGATCGGCGTCGATGAACACGTGTGGCGGCACACCCGCCGCGGCGACAAGTACGTCACCGTCATCATCGATCTCACCCCCGTGCGTGACGGGACCGGCCCGGCCCGGCTGCTCGACATGGTCGAGGGCCGGTCCAAGAAGGCGTTCGCCGACTGGCTGGCCCAGCGCCCGCAGGACTGGCGTGATCGTGTGGACGTCGTTGCCATGGACGGCTTCTCCGGCTTCAAGACCGCCGCCACCGAAGAACTCCCCGCCGCGGCGACGGTGATGGACCCCTTCCACGTGGTCCGCCTTGCCGGCAACGCCCTCGACGAGTGCCGCCGCCGCGTCCAGTTGGCCACCTGCGGGCACCGTGGCCGCAGCACCGACCCGCTCTACCGATCCCGGCGCACCCTGCACACCGGAGCCGATCTGCTCACCGACCGGCAGAAAACCCGACTGACCGCACTGTTCACCATCGACGCCCACGCTGAGGTCGAGGCCACCTGGCACATCTATCAACGCACTGTGGCCGCCTACCGCGAACCGGACCGCCGCAAAGCCCGCACCATGATGGCGGCGCTGATCACCACGCTGAGCACCGGGGTTCCCAAGCCGCTGACCGAACTGATCACCCTCGGACGGACCCTGAAGAGACGCGCCGCCGACGTCTTGGCCTACTTCGACCGCCCCGGCACCAGCAACGGGCCAACCGAAGCAATCAACGGCCGCCTCGAACACCTGCGCGGATCCGCGCTGGGCTTCCGCAACCTGACCAACTACGTCGCCCGGTCCCTGCTCGAGACCGGAGGCTTCCGAACCCAGCTCCGTCAACCTCGGCGGTGAAGAATCGTCAACGCGTGCTCAACGCGGCCAGAGCGTCATTGGTCTCGGCCACCGAGAAACGGTCGGGGTGCCAG
>NZ_JBJIAK010000144.1:0-1493 GCF_045310915.1 Mycobacterium sp. SMC-17
GTGATCGGCTCGACCATCGTGAGCGCGCTCGACCGGCTCGATCTGAAATTCCCCGTGGTCGGCAAGGCCGATCTGAGTGAGTTCAAGCACATCCGCGCGGCGCTGGAAGCCGAAGGCAAGGGCGGCGCGGCGGAGAAGAAGGCGAAGTAGGACGTGAAAAGCGGCGGCGTGTTTCTCGCGCTCGTGCCCCGCCACGTAAGGTAAGCACACTCGTCCGGCTCCCTCCCCCCTTGCGGGGTAGGGGAATCGCATATGGCGATGGAGGGGTGTTGCCAAGCGGTTGGAACTGGATTCTTTGGGTGTCTCTCGCTTCCCGAGGGAGACCAGAATGCGCCAACTCAAGCGCCTGCTTCGACCACTCAAGGACCCCCGCGCCAGCAACGTGCGGCACGATCTGGTGGAGATCATCGTCATCGCCTTGGCGGCGACACTGGCCGGCGCCAAGACCTGCACCGAGTTCGAGTTCTTCGGCAAAGGCCGAGAGGAGCTGTTGCAGCGGTTCCTGGAGCTCAGATCCGGCATCCCCAGCCACGATACGTTCAGCAACGTCTTCCGTGCTCTGGACCCGAAGGGGTTGGAAGCGATTTTGCGCAAGCTCAGCAAGGGCTTCGGCATCAAGGGCGTGGTCAGCATCGACGGCAAGGCGTTGCGCGGCGCCTTCATGCGTGGGCGGCAATCCACACCGCTGCATATGGTCAATGTCTGGGCGGCAGGCACACGCATGGCGCTGGCTCAAAGGAAGGCCCCCAATCGCAACGAGGTTGCCGGCGTTCTCGAAGTCCTCGCCTCGCTCGATCTGGACGGCGCTCTTGTCACTGCCGACGCCTTGCATTGCCGGCCCGATGTCGCGCAGGCCATCCGCGACCGGAAGGGCCACTACGTTCTAGCCATCAAGAGCAATCGCGGCCGGCTCTTCAAGGCCGCCAAGGCGTTGCTCGACACCGCCCGACGGCCTGCGCGAGCAAGCCAGCGAAGAACCGCCGCCCACGATCGCATCGAGCGCCGGCAAGCCATCATCGTGCCGGCACCGCAATTGGCGAAGCAACATGGCTTCCCCGCTATCGTCGCGGTCGGCCGCATCGACAGCTGGCGCGCAACTGCCGGCAAGCCTGCCAAGCGGACGGCCCGATACTTTCTGGCTTCGCGGCGGCTGTCGGCCAAGAAGCTGCTCGACGTCGTCCGCGCCCACTGGAGCATCGAGAACAACCTGCACTGGGTTCTCGACGTTCTGTTCGACGAGGACGCTTGCCGCAGCCGCAAGGACCACGCCCCGGAGAACCTTGCCGTCATCCGCAAGCTCGCCATCAACGCCCTGCAAGCCACGCCAGGTCCAGCGCGGACCAGCCACAAAATGCTCCAGGCAAGATGGAGCAACGACTTCCTTCTCACCGTCCTGGCCCATATGCGATAGCCCTACCTTGCGGGGGAGGGTTAGGGAGAGGGGTGGCCACACGGAGACTCTCTCGACTTTTTGCAACGACGCACGATCAAGA
>NZ_JBJIAK010000145.1:0-1488 GCF_045310915.1 Mycobacterium sp. SMC-17
GAGTAATTGTCAATACCTGTGGATTGGTGTTTTTCAGGCGACCTCCGTTCCGGTCGGGGTGGCCGGGTTGTCGGCCGGTTCGGGTGGGGTGATGTCGACGGGTCGTTCGAGCAGTTTGCCTTTGTGGAACACCGCTCCGGCCCGGACCAGGGCGACCAGGTGCGGGGCGTTCACCGCCCGCCAGCGGGCTTGTGCGGCGTCAATGAGCTTGTAGGCCATGGCGATACCCGCCGCGCGGGAACCCGGCCCCTTGGTGACCTTGGTGCGCAACCGGACCGTGGCGAAGGTCGACTCGATCGGATTGGTGGTGCGCAGATGTACCCAGTGCTCGGCGGGATAGTGGTAGAACTCCAGCAGCACATCGAGGTCGTCAACGATCTTGGCCACGGCCTTGGGGAACTTGGCGCCGTAGTCCAGTTCGAAGGCTTTGACCGCGACCTGCGCGTGGTCGATGTCCTCGGCGCCCGCGATTTCCCGCATCGCCGCGATCGCCCCCGGATGCGCCGACTTCGGTAGTGCGGCAAGGACATTGGCCTGCTTGTGAAACCAGCACCGCTGCTCACGGGTATCGGGGAACACCTCACGGACCGCTTTCCAGAACCCCAGAGCACCGTCCCCGACCGCGAGCACCGGGGCGCGCATGCCACGGCGCCGGCAGTCCCGCAGCAGATCCGCCCACGAGTCCGCTGATTCGCGGTACCCGTCGGTCAGCGCGACCAGTTCCTTGCGGCCGTCGGCGCGCACCCCCAGCATCACCAGCAGGCACAGTTTGTCCTGCTCCAGGCGGACCTTGAGATGGATGCCGTCCACCCACAGGTACACATAATCGGTGCCCGACAGGTCCCGGCGGCCGAACGCGGCGGCCTCGTCCTGCCACTGCGCGGTCAGTCGGGTGATCGCCGGAGCCGAGAGCCCCGCCCCCGAGCCGAGGAACTGCTCCAACGCCGGACCGAAGTCGCTGCTGGACAGGCCATGCAGGTACAGCAACGGCAGCACCTCGGCCATCTGCGGGGACTTACGCGCCCACGCCGGCAGTATCTTCGACGAGAATCGTTGCCGCTCACCGGTTTCCGGATCGACCCGTTTGTCGTTGACCCGCGGCGCCTTCACCTCGATCGCCCCAGCGCCGGTGAGCACCTCCCGGACGTTGTGGTGGCCGTTGCGGACCACCAGCCGGTGCCCATTCTCGTCGACCTGATCGACGAACTGGTCGACATAGGCGGCGACCTCGGCCTGCAAAGCGGCGGCCAGCATCTGCCGGGCACCGTCGCGGACAATCTCATCCAACAACGACCGACCGGCACCGCTGCGGGTGTCGTTGGCCTGCGCGACATCGTGAACTACGGTGAGCACGGGCGTGCCTTCCCAACCAGCGCGCCAACGCCGGTCTTGATCAGAAACGAACTGGACTTGTGATCATCCCCGGGAAGGCGCGCCCACATTCACGCCGCCCTACCAAGGCTCATCCACAGGTTCTGATCATTGCTC
>NZ_JBJIAK010000146.1:0-1460 GCF_045310915.1 Mycobacterium sp. SMC-17
GGCTAAGTCCCCTGGGGTGGTGGGAATTCGGGGACGGGGCTGAGGTGGGCGGAGATGTTCAGGCCGTGTCGGTGCCGGTGTTGGGGTGGGCCATCGCGTAGTGGTCAGTGAGTTACGTACCAAAGTGACTCACCGAAGGAAACCGCGCGATGACCCTTGACCATTCTGCCCTGCTCGCTCAGCTCGATGCACTGAAGTCCGCTGACTCGGGTGCGGTGTTCGCCGAGTTGATCCGTTCCGGGTTGCAGCAGCTCATCGAGGCCGAGGCCACCGCGGCGATCGGCGCGGGCCGTTACGAACGCAGCGACGGCCGCACGGTGCACCGCAACGGGCACCGCCCCAAGACCGTCTCCACGACCGCCGGGGACATCGAGGTGCAGATCCCCAAGCTACGGGCGGGATCGTTCTTCCCGTCGCTGCTGGAACCCCGCCGGCGTATCGACAAGGCGCTGCACGCGGTCATCATGGAGGCCTACGTGCACGGGGTGTCCACCCGCAGCGTCGATGACCTGGTGACGGCGATGGGCGTGCAGACCGGGGTGTCCAAGTCGGAGGTGTCGCGGATCTGCGCCGGCCTGGACCGCGAGATCACAGCGTTTCGGGAACGCTCGCTGACCCACACCAGCTTCCCCTACGTGTTCTGCGATGCCACCTTCTGCAAGGTCCGCGTGGGGGCGCACGTGGTCTCCCAGGCCCTGGTGGTCGCGACCGGCGTGTCGATCGACGGCACCCGTGAGGTGCTGGGCACCGCGGTCGGTGACAGCGAGTCGTTCGAGTTCTGGCGCGAGTTCCTCGCCTCGCTTAAGGCGCGCGGCCTATCGGGGGTGCACCTGGTCATCTCCGATGCGCACGCTGGGTTGAAAGTCGCTGTGGCACAGCAGTTCACGAACTCATCGTGGCAGCGGTGCCGGGTGCATTTCATGCGGAACCTGCATACCGCGGTATCGGCCAAACACGCCCCGGCGGTTACCGCGGCGGTCAAGACCATCTTCGCTCACACCGAACCCGACGAGGTCGCCGCGCAGTGGGACCGGGTCGCCGACACCCTGGCCGCGTCGTTCCCGAAGGTGGCCGCGATGATGGGCGAGGCCAAGACCGACGTGTTGGCGTTCACTGCGTTCCCGAAGGCGCATTGGCAGAAGATCTGGTCGAATAATCCGATAGAGCGTCTGAATAAAGAGATCAAGCGTCGGGCCGATGTCGTGGAGATCTTCCCCAATCCGGCGGCGTTCCTTCGCCTGGCCACCGCGGTGGTCATCGAATCCCACGACGAGTGGCAGGTCACCCGCCGCTACCTCTCCGATGTCTCCATGGACGAACTACGCGCCGTGATCGCCGCCAAACACGCCGCGGCAGCACTTGCCAAACAACACCAAATCGCCTAGCGTTCACCATGACTCGTTGATCACAACGCGTGAACCACGCCAGATCCGAAGTCCACCACTCCCCGGGACGCTATC
>NZ_JBJIAK010000147.1:0-1399 GCF_045310915.1 Mycobacterium sp. SMC-17
GCTACTCCTCACCTTCTCGTGGGTAGCTGAGGGTGGAGCCCGCCCAGGCAGAGATAGATCATTGAGGTCAGTGTTCGGGCGGAGTGGTGGCCGTAGCCGCGGGCGTTGATGAGTCGGATTTTGGCGTTGATGCCTTCGAGGAGGGCGTTGGAGATGCCGAGTTCCACGGCGGCGATGACGGCGTCGAAGTGTTCCTGTAGTCGTTTGCCGAGTTCGATGAAGGACGGGATACGGCTGCGTTTGGCGGCGGTGATCCAGGCTTTGAGTCGTTGACGGGCGACACCGGGTTCGTGTGGGAGTCGATACAGGTCGCGCAGCTGTTCTTTGAGGGCCCAGGCCCGGCCGACGTGACGGTTCGCGCGGGCGATCTGGTTGACCAGTTCACGTTTGTTGTCGGTGAGTTTGTTTTCGCCGGTGCGCAGCGCCCATCGGGTCTGGCGCCACTGCGCTGAGGTCATGGCGACTTTGTCCGGTCCGCTGGCGGCGGCGGCGAAGACCCGGTCCAATGCCCGGTTGACCCATTGCATGATGTGGAACGGGTCAAAGCAGATGGTGGCTTCCGGTAGGTGGGTTCGGGTGGCTCCGCGGAACGCCTTGCTCACGTCCATGCTCACGGCGGTGATCGTCTCTAGTGTCGAATCAGGTTGTTGTTCATAGAATTTCGATAGCGATTCTTCACTGCGTCCGGGCTGGACTCCGATGACGGTGCCGGTGTCGTGGTCGCCGACGATGGTCAGATATTTGTGCGGGTGGCGGTAGCAGATTTCGTCGACGCCGATCCGGTACAGGTCTGTGAGTCGTCGTTGGTCGAGCAGTTCGTCGACACCGCGGTTGATGATGGCGGTGACCGATTCCCAGCCGCACCGCATGAGCGTGGCCACGGTGGTGCGGTCGGTGCGTTGGGCCAGCCAGAGCACCGTGTCTTCGAAGTCTCGGGTGAATCGGGCACCGGGACGAGCCCACGGCACCTGCTCGGTGACGATGCCGCAGCGTGGGCAGTTCGTGCGGCGGATGTCGTAGACCAGCCACAGTTTCTTGCAGGCCAGATCCACATGGCGCCAGCGCCGGCGCCGGCGGTCATAACCGGCCCGCACACGTTTGCCGCACGGGCAGCGCATCGAGCGGGCTTTAAGGCCGACGGTGACTTCGATATCGCGGTCGCCGATGGTGACATCGGTGACGTTGGCTCCGGGGACCTGAAGTATTCGGTTAAATGCAGTACTGACGCGCACGCGGATCGTTCCTGGCGGTTGAGGTTGGTGTGGTAACCCCGAAACCTAGAGGGACACCGCGTGCGCGTCCTTCAACTCGCCGCCGACACGCTCAAAACCCCAGGCGCACAACCTAAAATAGCCCCTGAACAGCGCAAAGGCGCCCACGAAAACCCGTGGAGCGCCAC
>NZ_JBJIAK010000148.1:0-1362 GCF_045310915.1 Mycobacterium sp. SMC-17
TGAACCGTCCCGGGTTTCATGCACCCTCAGGTTTCTGTGATCCGGCCGGTCTACCGGTCACGAGTTGGGAATAGTAGCGGGCTTCGGCTTCGGCCGGCGGAATGCGTCCGAGGCGGTGCATCAGGCGCTGCTGGTTGTACCAGGCGACGTAGTCGGCGGTGATGTATTCGACGTCGCCCACGGTGTTCAGTGGGCCGCGGCGAAACGGGGAATCCGCCCGGACACATTCGTTCTTGTACAGGCCGATGGTCGTCTCAGCCAGCGCGTTGTCGAAGGCATCCCCAACACTGCCCACGGACGGGCGAATTCCCGAAAGGCTCAGTGTCTCACCGAATCTCACACTCGTGTACTGCGAGCCGGCGTCGCTGTGATGGATTGCGCCGTCGACGGGATGGCCTTGGCGGGCACGCAGTGCAGCGGCCTGACGCAGCGCGGATTCGACGAAGCGGGTGTGCTTGGACGCCGAGGCTTCCCAGCCCACGATCGACCCGGCGTAGGCGTCGATGACGAACGCGACGTAGACGAACACGCCGGTGACGAGCTTGACGTAGGTGAAGTCGGCCACGAGCAGCACGTTGGGTGCGGCCACCCCGAACTGGCGGTCCACCAGGTCCGGCGGTCGCACCGCCTCCGGGTCGGGGATCGTGGTGCGGACCCTCTTCTGGCGGCGCACGCCTTGCCAGCCGTTCTTGCGCATCAGGCGTTCCACGGTGGACTTGGCCACCGGGATGCCCTGACGCTGCAGATGGGCCCACATCTTCAGCGACCCGTACAGCGACTCGGGCCTGCGGCGTCCGTGCTCATCAGGCTCGTAGTAGCCGGCTAGGATCTCGGTGATCGTGGCGTCCCACAGGGCCCGTTTCGAGGGCGCCCGCACCGCCCAGGCATGAAATGTCCGCGGGGCGATCGGCACGGCGTGCTCGGTGAGCACGCGACAGATCGGAGCGACCCCGAAACGGTCCCGGTGGGCGGCGATGAACTCGCAGACCGTAGCGGTCAGCGGCGGCTGCGCGGGTCGCTCTCCCGCACGAAGAAAGACGTTGCCGCCTTGAGGATTTCGATAGTCTGCTCCAGCTCGGCGTTACGCCGTTTCAACGCCCGGATCTCCGCAGCCGCCTCCGAAGAGACCCCGTCTCGATCACCGTCATCGACCTGTTGCTGGCGAATCCAATTACGCAGCGTCTCGGCGTTCATCCCCAACCGTTTGGACACCGCGGTAATCGCCGCCCACTCGCTCGGATAGTCCTCCCGGTGCTCGCGCACCAGACGGACCGCCTTCGCTCGGGTCTCCGGGTCGTACTTGCTCGGCATGACATGCACCTTCCCAAGGAAGGAGGTGCGCATCAAACGCGGGATGGTTCA
>NZ_JBJIAK010000149.1:0-1354 GCF_045310915.1 Mycobacterium sp. SMC-17
TGAACCACCCCGAGTTTGGTGCACACCGGTTATTGGTGCGCAGTCTCTGATTGGGCTGCGGTCGTAGCGTAGTAGATGGTCTCGTACTCGGTCGGTGGGATGCGGCCCAGGCGGTGCATGAGCCGGTCGGTGTTGTACCAGTGCACCCACTCGGCGGTGAGCAGTTCCACGTCTGTCAGCCGGTGCAGCGGGCCGCGCCGGAACGGGGAGTCGTCGCGGACGGCTTCGTGTTTGTAGAGCCCGATGGTCGTCTCAGCCAGGGCGTTGTCGAAGGCGTCCCCGACCGACCCGATCGACGGGATGAGCCCGGACAGGGCCAGGGTTTCCCCGAAGCGCACCGACGTGTATTGCGAGCCCGCGTCGCTGTGGTGAATAGTGCTGCCGGACAATGGATTACCTTCACGTCTGCGTAGTTCGGCGGCGTGCTGGATCGCCCGCCGCACGAAGGCGTCGCTCTTGCTCGCTGAGCAGGTCCAGCCCACAATCCGGCCGGCGTACGCGTCGATGGCGAACGCGGTGTACACGAACGCCCCGCTGGACAGTCGGACGTAGGTGAAGTCCGCGACCAGCAGCCGGTTCGGGGCGGGGACCCGGAACTGGCGGTCCACCAAGTCTGGTGCCCGTCCCGCGGCCGGGTCCGCGATGGTGGTGCGGACCTTCTTGCGGCGGGTGACCCCGTGCCAGCCGTTGGCGCGCATGAGGCGCTCCACGGTGCAGCGGGCCACGGTGATGCCCTGGCGCTGCAGGTGAGCCCACATCTTGGTCGCCCCGTATAGCGATTCGGGTGTGCGTCGGCCCTTCTCGTCAGGTTCGTAGTAGCCGGCCAGCACTTCGGTGATGACGGTGTCCCACAACGTGCGTGCTGACGGTGGGCGGGACAGCCAGGCATAGAACGTTCTCGGGGCAATCTGGCAGCCGTGCTCGGACAGCACGCGGCAGATCGGAGCGACCCCGAACCGAGCGCGATGCTCGGCGATGAACGCACAGATCAGCGGCGTCGCGGGTCGTTCTCCCGCGCGAAGAAACTTGTTGCCGCCTTGAGGATTTCGATGGTTTCTTCTAGTTCACGGTTCTTGCGTTTGAGCTCTCGATTCTCCCGCGCCATGTCGGTGCTGACCCCCTCGCGGGCACCGGAATCAACCTCGCTCTGGTTGGACCAGCGACGCAGCGATTCGTAGGACACACCCAACCGCTTGGCGACCGCCTCCAGACATGCGGTGCGGGTGTCGTACTCCTCGGCGTGATCGGTGACCAACCGCACCGCCCGGGCCTTGAACTCCTCGTCGTACTTCTTCGGCATGATGCGAACAACCTTCCCTCGAAAGAAGGTGTGCATCAAACCCGGGGTGGTTCA
>NZ_JBJIAK010000150.1:0-1338 GCF_045310915.1 Mycobacterium sp. SMC-17
GGGACTTGACCCCGTGTGTTGGACACGCTGAATCCCGCAAGGTTGGCGGGGGAAGCGAGATGATCCACCACGATGGCAAGGAAAAATTACCCTGACGAGTTCAAACGGGACGCGGTAGCGCTGTACCGAGACACCGAGGGCGCCACGATCACGCAGATCGCCGACGAACTCGGCATCTCCGGTGTGACGCTCTCAGCGTGGTGCAAAGCCGCCGGGGTGCCGATCAGGCACCGCAACCCCACCGCAGCAGCACAGCCGAGCCCCGGCGTTGAGACCCCAGAGCAGGAGCTGGCCCGGCTACGGGCCGAGAACAAGGCGTTACGCGCCACGGAGGCTCGGTTGTCTACCGAGCGTGACATTCTGCGGTCGGCGGCCAAGTATTTCGCCGGGGAGACGAACTGGTGAGCCGCTTCCAGTTCGTCGCCGACCACCTGCACACCTTCGAGGTGAAGTGGCTGTGCGCAGTCGTCGAGGTTGCGCGTTCATCGTTCTACGCCTGGTTGGCCGCTGCCGACGGACGCGCCGCCCGCCAGGCCGCTGACAAGGCGCTGGCCGCGCGTATCCGCACCGTGCACGATGAGGACAACACCTACGGGGCGCCGCGGATCACCGCTGAACTCAACGACGGTGCACCCGACGGTGAGCGGGTCAACCACAAGCGGGTGGCCCGGGTCATGCGCAGTGCCGGGATCGCCGGCTACCGCCGCCGGCGACGGGTGAAGACCACCACGCCGGATCCGGCCAAACAGAAAGTCCCGGACCTGCTCAACCGGGACTTCACCGCCGCGGCACCCAACGTCAAGTACGTCGGCGACATCACCTACCTGCCATTGGCAAGCGGTTCGAATCTGTATCTGGCGACCGTGATCGACTGCTTCTCCGGACGGGTGGCGGGGTGGGCGATCGCCGAGCACATGCGCACCGAACTGGTCGAAGATGCCCTCAAAGCCGCTGCGGCGCTGCGCGGCTCCCTGACCGGTGCAGTGTTCCACACAGATCACGGAAGTCAGTACACCTCAAGGGATTTCGCGAACCTCTGCCGTGACTTGGAGGTCACCCAGTCTATGGGTGGCGTCGGGTCAAGTGCCGATAACGCGCTGGCCGAATCGTTCAACGCCGCCCTCAAACGCGAGATCCTGCAGGACCGCAGCCACTGGCCCGACGCTGCTACCTGCCGCCGCGAAGTGTTCCGCTGGCTGGCTCGCTACAACACCAAACGACGGCACTCCCGGTGCCGCTATTCCAGCCCTGCGACCTACGAAAGGACCCTAACACCGGCTACGCTGCCAGTAGCCGCGTAACCACAAATCCCGTGTCCACTACATGGGGGCAAGGCCC
>NZ_JBJIAK010000151.1:0-1308 GCF_045310915.1 Mycobacterium sp. SMC-17
GCGGTGAGGCAGCAGGGGACCTCGAAATCGTCCGTGCTGCTTTGCAAGACGTGCAGGCGCTGATGCGGGAGCGGCTGAGCATCTCGCGCGACCTCTACAAGCACGCAAACCTGTGGTCTGTCGGCCCCAGTCGACTGCACCCAGCTGTCATTGTTGTAGTCGACGAGTGCCAAGCATATTTGGATGCAAAGTCTTTCACCTCTAAAGAGCTGAAAGCGACTGCTGCGGAGATCGATGCAATCATTCGGGACTTGGTTAAGCGCGGCCGGTCCGCCGGAATCATGGTTATTCTCAGCACACAGCGGCCCACTGCTGACAGCATTCCGACCAGCACGCGTGATAACTGCGCTCTACGCGTGTGCTTCTCCGTTCGCACCCGTGAATCGGCGACGGCGGTTTTGGGGGAGTTCTCGGCGGATTCGACACTGAGCCCGATCGGCGCTCCAACCGGCGTCGGTATAAGTTCTGTGAACGGTCTCGATGTTCGTTTCAGAAGTCCACTTGTTTCGGAAGACGCAGTGCGCGAGCATATTTGTGCCTCATCCCATCTCGTCGCGAATCCGATCGACCTGTTCTGCGATGCGATCAAGCAGCTCATTGACCGAGTCGAGATTGATTTGACGAGTCGTCAAAGAGACCCGGAGAGTTTAGACACAAGCCGGCCGCGGCCGGTGCGTGAGCCATCGGAACGTGAGGAGTAGCGATGGCGAGGACCGGCAACACGAGGGTGCGGGGCGGCGCTCCCAGCGGTGGCGAACTTCTCAAGATTGACCAGGTTGCTAACCGCTTGAGGGTGTCCGTCGGCTGCATTAGGGCCTGGCGCATCAAAGGTGAGGGGCCGCCGGCGATCCGCATCGGAACTGCGCTGCGTTGGGACTCAGCGGAAGTCGACGAGTGGCTGGATTCTCGGCGCGAGTCGCGGATGGAGCTGTAGCGCAGAATGATTGAGCCGAGAACCGGCCCGAATGGCACCCGCGTTTACCGGGCTCGTGTCTACTACCGCGGAAGATACGTCGCGTCGCGAACGTTTCCCCGCAAGCGCGACGCCCAAGAATGGGAACGCAAACAGGTCGAGACTCTGAAGACCGGCGCATGGGCCGACCCTAAAGCGGGAGAGCGACCGGTGCGAGAGTGGTGCGAGATTTGGTTGTCGGCTCAACCCGCCAAGGCGCCGGCGACCGAACGGAAGATCCGCGGAACGATCACAAAGCAGATTGCTGGCACGTTCGGCGGGACTTGACCCCGTGTGTTGGACACGCTGAATCCCGCAAGGTTGGCGGGGGAAGCGAGATGATCCACCACGATGGC
>NZ_JBJIAK010000152.1:0-1307 GCF_045310915.1 Mycobacterium sp. SMC-17
GGGCGGGCTTCGCCCGCGCTGACCTGACTACTTTCTGCCGCCTCGACGACCTCGGGTTGGAGGTGACCGGCCAGCAACTGCACCCCGATCGTGCGGTATTGGCATGCCGGGTCAGCGACGACGACTCGTGGTGCCGCCGCTGCGGCGAGCGAGGCGTCAGCCGCGACAGCGTGACACGCGAGCTTGCCCACGAACCATTCGGGTGGCGGCCCACCACCTTGCTGGTCACCCTCCGCCGCTACCGCTGCGCCGGCTGTGCCCATGTGTGGCGCCAAGACCTCGGCAACGCCGCCGAACCACGCGCCAAGCTGTCCCGGCGTGCGTTGCAGTGGGCCTTGAAAGCGATTGTCTGCCAACACCTGACCGTGGCTCGCGTCGCCGAAGCGCTGGCGGTGTCGTGGAACACCGCCAACAACGCCGTCCTGGCCGAAGGGCAGCGAGTGCTGATCGCCGATCCGGCCCGCTTCAACGGCGTGCGGGTGATCGGCGTCGATGAGCACGTGTGGCGGCACACCCGTCGCGGCGACAAGTACGTCACCGTGATCATCGACCTCACCCCGGTCCACGACCAGACCGGCCCTGCCCGGCTGCTCGACATGGTCGAAGGCCGCTCCAAGAAGGCGTTCGCCGACTGGCTGTCCGAGCGACCCCAGCCCTGGCGCGACGGTGTCGAAGTTGTTGCCATGGACGGCTTCTCCGGGTTCAAGACCGCCACCACCGAAGAACTTCCTGAGGCAGCCACGGTGATGGATCCCTTCCACGTGGTGAGGTTGTCCGGCAACGCTCTCGACGACTGCCGCCGCCGTATCCAGGTGGCCACGTGTGGGCACCGCGGCCGCAAGACCGACCCGCTCTATGCCTGCCGACGCACCCTGCACACCGGCGTCGATCTGCTCACCGACCGCCAGAAAGCCCGGCTGGCAGCCTTGTTCACCGGCGACATTCATGTGGAGGTCGAAGCGACCTGGCACATGTACCAACGCGCCGTGGCCGCCTACCGCGAACCCGACCGCACGAAAGGCCGAGCCATGATGGCGGCGCTGATCGACACGCTGAGCGCCGGCGTTCCCAAACCGCTGACCGAGCTGATCACCCTCGGACGCACACTGACCAAGCGGGCTGTCGATGTGCTGGCCTATTTCGACCGGCCCGGCACCAGCAACGGACCGACCGAAGCGATCAACGGCCGTCTCGAACACCTCCGTGGCTCCGCCCTGGGCTTTCGCAACCTCACCCACTACATCGCCCGATCCCTACTCGAAACCGGCGGATTCAGACCCCAACTACACCGTCAATCATGAAGAGCC
>NZ_JBJIAK010000153.1:0-1266 GCF_045310915.1 Mycobacterium sp. SMC-17
GCCGCGCACGCTGGACGAGGTGAAGGACCAGATCCGGGCGATGGGCGACGTGCTGCAGCATCCGCAGCGCGCGCAAGCCGATATCGCGCGGCTCGACGCGGCCGTCGCGCAGGTGCGGGCGGTCGCGAGCGCGCATCACTATCGCGTGCTGCCGCTGGAGCGGCGCGGCTTCGTCGCGGGCGACAGTAGCCTGATCAGCTCGTTGCTGGCGGCAACCGGCCTGACCAATGCCGCAGGCGAGCTCGGGCTTGGTGCCGGCGGCTTCGCTTCGCTGGAGGCGATCGTGCAACTACGGCCGGATTTCATCCTGGTGTCGGAGGCCGGGAATCACGCCGAGGACGAGGGCCGCGCCTTCCTGTTGCATCCGGCGCTGGAGCGCTTCTATCCGGAGGGCAAGCGCATCGTGTTGCCCGAGCGGCTCACGGTATGCGGCGGCGTGATGCTGGCCGATGCGCTGGATCGGCTGACGGAAGAGCTCAAGCGGGTGACGCGGTAGAGCGGTCCCGTCATCCCCGCGCAAAGGCTTCGCCTTTGTCGCTGGAGGAGCGCGGAGCGCGTCTCGAAGGATGCACGGCCGCTAGCCAGGCCGCCGACCCTTCGAGACGCCGCTTCGCGGCTCCTCAGAGCGTGTGAATTTTTGTGGCTTGGGCGAAAGATGTAGCGGGAGGGATGGGGGATGTGATTCCCTGCAATCGCTGAATTGCGGGAGAGCGGGAGATGGCTGAAGACCAGCTGTTTGGAGAACTGCCGGAGCAGCCGAAGCCGCAAACTGATGCGGCGCCAGCGGGTTTGCCGCGTCTGCGCGAGCCGCAGCGCGATCAGATTGAACTGCGGGCGGTGGATATCGATAGCCTGATCGGGGAAGATCATCCGGCGCGGGTGATCTGGTGCTATGTCGACGGGCTCGAGCTGCGCGAGGCGAGAGGCCGGGTCATCCGGCGACGTCGCCACGGCTTTTGCGGGCACTGTGGCTCTATGCGACCAGCGACGGGGTAGGAAGCGCTCGCGCCCTGGAGCGGCTGTGCGAGAGCCACGATGTCTATCGCTGGCTGTGTGGCGGGGTCTCGGTGAACTACCATACGCTGGCGGACTTCCGGGTCGGATGCGCCGATCTGCTCGATCGGCTGCTCGCCGAACATCTTGCGGCCTTGGCGGAGGTGGGCCTGGTCGACCTCAGCAAGCTGGCGCAGGACGGCGTGCGGATCCGGGCGAGCGCCGGGGCCGCCTCGTTCCGGCGAGAACAGACACTCGATCACCATTTGGAGA
>NZ_JBJIAK010000154.1:0-1265 GCF_045310915.1 Mycobacterium sp. SMC-17
GGGTCTGCTGCACGATCAGGTGACAGTTTCGGTCACGCGGCCTGACTGGCCGGTGTGGTCATGATTGCTTCGAATTCGATCGGGGTCAACCGCCCGAGGCCGGACTGGCGGCGGCGCCGGTGGTAGGTGCGCTCGATCCAGGTGACGATCGCGATGCGGAGTTGTTCTCGGGTGTCCCAGCGGCGGCGGTCGAGCACGTTCTTCTGCAGCAGGCTAAAGAAGCTCTCCATGGCGGCGTTGTCGCCGGCGGCTCCGACACGGCCCATAGAGCCGACCATCTCGTGTTGATTCAAGGCGTGTACGAATTTCCTTGACCGGAACTGAGATCCGCGATCCGAGTGCAGAATGCACCCCGCGACATCTCCGCGTCGGGCTACCGCGCTGTGTAGTGCCCGGATGGCCAGTTGTGACTTCATTCGGGAGTCGATGCTGTAGCCGACGATCCGGTTGGAGAACACGTCCTTAATCGCACAGAGGTAGAGCTTGCCCTCACCGGTGCGGTGCTCAGTGATGTCACTGAGCCACAACTGATTTGGCCCTTCAGCGGTGAAGTCACGCTCGACAAGATCGTCGTGCACCGGCGGCCCGACTTTGCCGTTCTTGCCGCGTTTCTTACCAAACACGCTCCACAGTCGATTCTGCGAGCAGATCCGCCATGCGGTGCGCTCGGCCATCGGCTCGCCGGCATCGCGCGCCTCCTCCACGAGGTAGCGGTAGCCGAACTCCGGATCGTCTGCGTGCGCGTCGAACAGCGCATTGGCGCGGTAGGCCTCGATGAGTTCGGCCTCGGTGATGGGGTCGGCCAGCCAGCGGTAATACGGTTGGCGGGAGAGCTTGAGTACCCGGCACGTCACCGCGACGGGGATCCCGTCGGCGGCGAGCTCTTTCACGAGCGGGTAGACCCTTTTCCCGGCAGATTGGCCTGCGATAAATACGCTGCGGCCCGACGCAGCACCTCGTTCTCTTGCTCTAGCAGTTTGATCCGCCGTCGGGCTTCGCGCAGCTCACCGGACTCGCTGGCGCTCTTGCCGGGCTTGGTGCCTTCGTCGATGTCGGCCTGACGGAGCCATTTCTGCAGCGTCATCGGGTGCACTCCGAAATCGGTGGCGATCTGCTCGATCGTTACACCGTCATCGCGGTTGCGAGCGACCCGGACGACGTCGTCGCGGAACTCGCGGGGGTAGGGCCTTGCCATGGGGACATCCTTCCAGCCCGCCCATGCTGGGCAAGCCAACTCAGATGTCACCTATTCGTGCAGCAGACCC
>NZ_JBJIAK010000155.1:0-1256 GCF_045310915.1 Mycobacterium sp. SMC-17
CGGTCTCGTTGAGCTGCGCGCCCTTCACGGTGGTGTGACGCAGCATCAGGCGACGATCGCCGTCGAGGTCGACATCGACGACCTCGATATTGGCGTCGACGAAGCCGACGTCGTATTGCCGCGCCAGTTCGCGCCGCACCCGGCGGTAGCCACGCTCGTCATGAATCGCATCGACCTTGATCCCCTGGCTTTCGGCGGGGTCGTCGTGCAGATGGAACATGCGGAAGCGCCGGATCAGCGCCGGGCTGAGGAACTGGTTGATGAAACTCTCGTCGCGGTAGTTGCTCCAGATCTCGCGCAGCACGCCTTCGACGTCGCCCTTGCCGGCAATGTCGGGGAACCAGTCGCGATCCTCGTCCTCCGGATTCTTCACGATCCGCTCGATGTCCTGCATCATGGCGAAACCGAGCGCGTAAGGGTTGAAGCCGGAATAGCGGCGGTCGTCGAACTCGGGCTGGAACACTACGTTGGTGTGCGACTGCAGGAATTCGAGGAAATTTCCGTCGGTGATCCGGCCCTGCTGATGCAGCCGGCTCATGATGCGGTAATGGACGTAGGTCGCGGTGCCCTCGTTCATCACCTTGGTCTGGCCCTGCGGGTAGAAATACTGCGCGATATGACGCACGATGCGAATGAGCTCGCGCTGCCAGGGCGCAAGCCGCGGCGCGGTCTTCTCCAGGAAATAGAGGATGTTCTCCTGCGGCAGACCGAGCAGCGCGCGGCGGCGCTCGGCAGTCAGCGCAGCCTTGCTCTTGGCCTTGGTGTTCGGCACCGTCCGCCACAGATCGTTGAACACGGCCTCTTCGTGCTGGCTTCTCCTCGGCGCGCAGGTCGAGCGTCTTCTTGCCGGGATAGCGGTCGACGCCATGCGACATCAGCGCATGCGCGGCATCCAGCGTCCGCTCCACCGTCTCGCGGCCGTGGCGGTCCTCGCAGGCGGCGATGTAGCCCTTGGCGAATTCGAGATAGTCGAGGATGCCGTCGGCGTCGGTCCACTGCTTGAACAGATAGTTGTTCTTGAAGAAGTGATTGTGCCCGAACGCCGCATGCGCGATCACCAGCGTCTGCATCGTCGCGGTGTTCTCCTCCATCAGATAGGAGATGCACGGCGAGGAATTGATCACGATCTCATAGGCGAGGCCCATCAGGCCCTTGCGATAGGACGCTTCCTGGAATGCGAACTGCTTGCCGAACGACCAGTGCTTGTAGAACAGCGGCATGCCGACCGAGGAATAGGCGTCGAGCATCTGCTCGGC
>NZ_JBJIAK010000156.1:0-1251 GCF_045310915.1 Mycobacterium sp. SMC-17
CGGCGGATTTGCCGCCCCGCGAGCGGCAGCGAGCTTGGGTAGGGCGGCAAATAGTCACTCGGTACGCCGATCGCCGGTGGCGGCGCGGGTTGACCGGCCGGGCCCCAGGCTGACTACACTGGCGACCCCTGCTGACAAGGTTGTGTTGTGGGGCAGTGTTTTTCGGCCGCCGCGAGGCGGCCCCGGCCGCGCGTGCTCGGCGCCGGAAGCAAAAAAGGGGCCCCGCCGGCGCAAATGCCGGCAGGGCCCCTGGTTGGTTGGACGTTAGGTCACCGTGCCGATGCCGCTCATGGTGTCGATGCCATGGGTGACCGTGTGCGCGCCGTGCTCGTCGTAGACGTGGTGCGCGGCGGCAGTGATGCCGCGCAGTGCCAGGTCGATCAGCTCGGGCAGCTCGTCGGCCGTGGCGGTGCGGTGCGAGACACTGGCCACTCGCCAGCTGTCGTGCGACCACGGCGGGGTGTCGCCGGCGGGGCAGTAGATGCCGATGAACCAGCCCACGGGTTCGCCGGCCGCTTCGCTGGCCAGGCGGTGTGCGCGGGTCTGGATGCCCTGGTCCCAGTCGTTGATCTCCAGCCAGTGGCCACTTTCGAGCCGGGCTTCCCAGACCAGGCAACCGCCACCGGAGTTGAAGCAGTGCAGGTCGATGCCGAAGCGCGTAGCGATGGCGGTGAGCAGGGCGTCGTATTCGAGGTTGTACATGGTGTTGTGTGCCTTCCGATTTCGGTAATGGAGGGGGGGGACCGGACCGGGCCCGCGGTGCGTGCGGGCCCGGTGGGGTTGCGGTCAGCGCAGCGCGCGGGCCAGGGACGCGAGCAGGTAGGCCTCGGCCACGTCTTCGGGCAGCGGGCCGAGCTCGGCGTGGTCGACGCCGGCGATGACGACGGGTCCGGCGAGGACGTCGCGCCGGACCGCGCGGGGGTCGTAGTGCCACCACAAAGTGGTGGCGATGGGATTGGGGACCCACCCTGGGTGCAGTTTGGTGTTCTCGCCGAAGATGAAGGCCACCCGTGGGATGTGGCCCAGTTCTCCGTCCGGCCGGCGGTAGCCGTAGGCGATTTCGATGTCGTCGCGCACGTGCTCGGCCAGGGTGGTCTCGGTGAGCTGGCGGGGTCCGTCGTTGTCGGGGTTACGCGGGTCGATGATCAGCGCGCGGAATTCGGGCATGGGTGGGTCCTTAAGTTCGTAGTTGCAGTTATTTCGTGATGTTGTGACGGTTACGTTGAACTGCGACCCGGGTGGGTCGGGTGA
>NZ_JBJIAK010000157.1:0-1195 GCF_045310915.1 Mycobacterium sp. SMC-17
CTCATTTTCGAGAGACCTCGACCTCTATCCCGGCAACGACGCGCCAACCACCTCTACACCCTCATCTGTGAAGAGCCAGTTATCGGCATTGAATTGTCGTGGAGAACCTGCCGGACTTTCTGCTTCATCATGCGAGAATGGGTTTCCGACAAAGGCTACGAGCGCACCAATTGCCACGAGCAGCCCCGCTGCCACCCACAGGGCTCTTCTGCGAAGATTGATACGTCGACTCTCGTTCGCTTCATTAAAGAAATCGCCGACTTTCGAACCGGATGCACGCACACCGTTACCGGCCAAGACAACCAATATCCCGCCCAGAAGCGCCGGAATGCCCACCAGCAGGAATAGCCATACACCGACAACTTCATTCGAGAACGTGATGAAGAATACCGATAGCAGCAAGGGGATCGTTGCCATTGCAAATGCGGCGACGATGGAACGGCTCCGGAGCGAGCGGCCATCGGCACGTGCGATACGCATCACCAATACGGTCCACCACCCCAACAGGGACAAAGCTGTCGCAACGGCCAGCCCAGCAGGTATCCGCGGCCGTTCCGGCCCGTCGATTCCTGCTACGTTGGGCGCCGTCCACCAGAGGTAGAACCATCCGATTGCGACGGCCGTTCCGATCGCCGCTACCCACTTAACGTTTCGAGTCATCCAAAACTCCTCGATATTTCACTCTAGGACCTGTGGTGAGACCCCAGACCTGCTAATTGCAAGGATGCAACCTGAAAACGAAGTCAGACGTACCCTTTGCGGGGCGCGCCCATTCGAAGTTCCAGGATGGCTTAGCGTATCCGCCTTCCGCATCCCAAAATTTCTTTTGCACGCCAAAGAAATGGCACATGTACTGCTGGAATATGCTGTCTGGATTCTGCTCAATTCGGTCGTAGAGCGATTTAGTTGGATCAGATGGGCTCATCAGTTGACTTGCCTGGGCGTGGCACAATATGTCGCCCCACATTGTATACGCGGACGCTGCCCCCTGTCCTATGTCGGCAGGTGCTTGCTTCAATTCCGGAGGTGTATCCGCAAATAGAATGGCTGCTCCCGACCCCAGTGCATCCATGCGCGCCTTACGGGTTGGGTAGACCTCAATGGATTCCAGACCACCCTCGGGCCTTGCCCCCATGTAGTGGACACGGGATTTGTGGTTACGCGGCTACTGGCAGCGTAGCCGGTGTTAGGGTCC
>NZ_JBJIAK010000158.1:0-1190 GCF_045310915.1 Mycobacterium sp. SMC-17
ATTCGTCACCGGCGAGGACTGGTACATCGACGGCGGCGAGACGCTACATCTGGCCCACGACGCCCGCGATATGATCGACGCCGTTAAATTTGCCAAACGCGAACGCGGCGATGCAGGATTGTCGTAGCGGTCAAAATCGTTAACGCTGCGGCGGCATATCGGATATTCGATTTCGGGAGCTTGTTTACGTCTGACCAATGCGAAAATATTTCGGACGTCCGGCAGGCCACGGATCGCCCCACATTTGCTGCCCGCCGTCTACCGAAAGCGTTTCGCCCGTGATGAATTTCCCTGACGGCGCGGCGAGATAAACGCAGGCCTCGGCGATATCCCATGCATCGCCGTGCCGTTTCATGGGATTCGCTTCCTTGTAGGTCGCGGAGCCTTCCGGAACATAGCGGTCGAATGCCGTGGTTTCATTGACGCCAGGGGCAACACAATTCACCCGGATGCCGTGCGGCGCCCATTCGACCGCGACGGTCTTGGACGCGTAGATCACCCCGGCCCGCGCCGCGGCGGTGTGCGCCATCCCCGGCAGGCCTCGCCAGATCAATGCCACGATATTGACGATATTGCCGGTCTTGCCGCGCTCGATCCACTCGCGAGCCGCCGCTTGCATCATCCACCACGATCCGTTCAGGTTGGTATCGATCACTGCGTTCCAGCCCTTTGGCTTGAAGTCGATGGCCATCTGGGCGAACTGCCCACCGGCATTATTGATCATCACATCGACACGACCAAAATGATCCCAGACGTCTTTGACGAATTCGTTGACTTGATCGGGGTCGCGGATGGTGAGACTTCTACTGAAGACGCGGGCGCCGAGACTCTCTAGATCCGGAACGACGTGTGCGAGCTTCTCGGCGTCGCGCCCGCAGATTGCCAGATTGGCGCCAAGCCTCGCAAACAGGAATGCGATCGCCTTCCCGAGTCCGCTCCCCGCGCCGCTGACGATGATGGTCTGGCCGGTGAACAGATCAGGTCGGTACACTGTCGGGATCGTGGAGAGTTCGTCGTCGGTGAACCCGTAACTCGGCTGGCTGCTTTGCGAACTCATCTCAGGCTCCTCCCCCCTTTAAAGCGCGTGCGCGACCCGCACGCCCTCCTCGACCGCACGCATCGCGTCGAGTTCGGAAGCCTCCTTGGCGCCGCCGATGACATGCGTCTCGATTCCGGTCTTGAGCAGTTCG
>NZ_JBJIAK010000159.1:0-1189 GCF_045310915.1 Mycobacterium sp. SMC-17
GGCAGATTCATACGGTCAAGACAACATCCATTGATTTGGGAGGTTGTCGTGCCCAGTGGGTATCCGCATTCGAAGCAGACCCGGCGGGAGTTGTTTGACCGGGTGTGTCAGGGCGCTCCATTAATCGAGACGGCCAAGGCGATGGGTGTGTCGACGACCTCGGCGTGGGTGTGGTGGCGCAACGCTGGTGCGATGAAACTGATCATGGGCAGCGGCATGCACGGGCTGGCCGAGGCCGGCGTTCCCGATCGGCCCGGTGGACGGGGGCATCGGCTCAGTCTCGATGAGCGCATCGCGATCATGCGGGGCCGCGATGCTGGCCTGACTTATGAGCAGATCGGTACGCAGATCGGCCGCCACCGCAGCGTCATCTGGCGTGAGGTGCGGCGCAACAGCAATGCCGACGGCGACTACCACGCCCGGATGGCACACGGGCGGGCGGCGCAGAGGTCACACCGACCAAAAGCGTTCAAACTCAACGACACCGCGCTGTGCGCCGCCATCGAAACGTGGATGGATGACGGGTGGAGCCCGAAACTGATCGCCGAGATGTTGGCCCGCGATCACCCGCATGACAGGCTCAAACGCGTGAGCCACGAAACCATCTACCAGTGCCTTTACGTGCAGGGCCGTGGCCAACTGCGCGCTGATCTGAACAAGTGCCTGTCCACCAAACGGGCCACCCGCAAGCCCCGCGACCACACCGAACGCCGCGGCAAGTTCACCGATGTGTTCACCATCAGTGACCGGCCAGCCGAGGCCAATGACCGTGCCGTGCCGGGACATTGGGAAGGCGACCTGATCCTGGGTACTCGCGGCGGCAGCGCGATCGGCACCCTGGTCGAACGCAGCACCCGGTTCACCATCTTGTTGCACCTACCCGACAATCACACCGCCGACTCGGTGGCCGCGGCGATGATCGCGGCGATGAGTGAGCTGCCCGAACACCTGCGCCGCAGCATCACCTGGGACCGCGGCAGCGAGATGGCGAACTGGCGTGACATCAAACTGGCGCTCAAGGCGCCGGTCTACTTCTGCGATCCGCACTCACCCTGGCAGCGCGGGAGCAACGAGAACACCAACCGGCTGCTGCGGTTCTGGTTCGAAAAAGGCACCGACCTGAGCGTGCACACCAAAGCCGACCTCACCCGTATCCAGGACACCCTCAACAAGCGTCCCCGACCCACCC
>NZ_JBJIAK010000160.1:0-1176 GCF_045310915.1 Mycobacterium sp. SMC-17
GAATTCGAAGCAATCATGACCACACCGGCCAGTCAGGCCGCGTGACCGAAACTGTCACCTGATCGTGCAGCAGACCCCGCTGCCCTCTGGTCGACTCGCATGTCGGATGTCCCGACTACACCAAACCGGAAATGCTCCATGCCGGGGTGGCTGTCACCTGGTCCATGGATGCTGGCCTTCATCGACTGGCAAACCCGCGGTTACGACTTGCTATAGAACGACGTGGTCATTCACGCACTCAGCCGAGTGCCAGCTGCCTATTGCGGTGCCGTCGTTGGTAGCCATCATCCACTCGATAGCCCTGTGTTGATCCATTCCGGGCTAGTCGTACTAGCCCGAGTGCGTTAGGTCGTTGTTGATTTACTCCCTCGTTGTGTGACCAGCGGACAACATCCGTGACCGCTTTGTCGGGTGCGGGCCGTCACGAGAGCAGCTCACTCTCAGTCAAGCGTGTGTCGAAACGTTGCACGGTCGTGGCGGAAGAGCCCGGCATGGGCTGACCCGCCAACGGCATTCACCCTGATTCACCCGAACTGATGGTCCCACTTCGAACATCCGCACCACGCTTGCTAGTTCCATTCACCTGGCTCTTCCGGCCCGATTTCACGTTGCGGCACATCCATGCCAAGGACGTTCCTAAGGATGGCTCTCTGAACAGCGACTATGTCGGCACCGGAAGCCGTCTCCATTACAGAGCGACGAAGGTCACCACGAATCTCCACAAGCCGACTCGCTCTACTATCGGCGTTGTAGCTCTGAGCGAAACGTATTGCTCGACTCGTCGAGCTCCAATCAATATTCGCACGGAAGGTGCTGTAGTCCTCTCGAAACAGTGCAGTAGCTCCGCTTAAGGCCCAAGCCAGTCGGTCGACATCATCGGACGCTAGTTGCAGACTAGGGTTCACCAATATCCGTTCTGGCAACTTTGCCAACTGCCCAATACGTTCTGACCACTCCGACTCGTCTGCAAAAAGCAGGAGTCTTACACACTCGAAAAACTCGGGAGTTTTTGCGTCGAACCACATCGATTGTGCGCGGACAAAATCGACCTGACTTAATTCGTCAGTTCCCGTCTCCAAGTTATAGGAAGTCACCGATTCGAGCAATGATCAGAACCTGTGGATGAGCCTCGGCGAGGCGGCGTAGGAAAGGGCGCACCTTCCCGAGGATGATCTG
>NZ_JBJIAK010000161.1:0-1167 GCF_045310915.1 Mycobacterium sp. SMC-17
GATCATCCTCGGGAAGGTGCGCCCTTTCCTACGCCGCCTCGCCGAGGCTCATCCACAGGTTCTGATCATTGCTCCCTCTCGTGGGTTGGAATGCGAGAACGAGACTGTTTTCGATTCTCGGAGCATTCAATATTCGGATTTCGAATTGGTGAACGGCTGGCCAATTACTCGGAACTGGCTCTGTTTTGTGGATGGATCAAATTCTTTAATCAGTGACAATATTTTTCGTCTGACTGATTAAATTCACGGCCGGTGTCCGTGGCCGGTGCGGGCGGGCTCGGGGAGAGCTTGCTCGCCCGCACCGGGCATCAGGTCAGACGGACTTCGTCACACCCAGGTAGGTGATGACGTCGTCGGTGTTGTCGGTCGAGCTGGTCAAGGTGGCGTACGACCGGATGAAGGACTGACCGGCGCACTGATCGGTCTTGATCCGGACGCCCGTGATGGTCACGCGGGCGGTGGTGCCCTTGAACGACTTCTTGTCGATCGCGACCGTGGTCACCGTGCCGGGCTTCAGGTAGACCTTGCCCTGGAGGCTGATGCCGGTACCGAGGCTGGGGTCAGTGCCCGCGAACGGGATCTTGATACCCGGCGTGAAGCTGATACCGGGGTTGATCTCGGCCTCGTCGGAGATGATGCCGCAGCCGATCTGCTCGCCGGCTTCCAGCGTTCCACCAGCCAGTTTGGTCTTTCCGCCACCGGTGATCTTGCCGGTGAAGGTACCGGCGACCCAGTACTCACGCGAGGAGATCGCGGTGGTCAGGGGCGCGACGGGCAGCTGGGTCTCGTTGCTGCCGGTGACCTCGATGTGCCAGCCGTCCGGGGTGTCCAGAACGCCGGCGGGGCCCGACGGCACGGCGCCCTCGCCCGGAGGCGGCGGGGCCGGGTTGCCGGCCGGCTGCACAGCCGGATCGGCGGGAGGGTCAGCGAGTGCCAGCGGCGCGGTGCCGACCGGGAGCACCACGCAAAGGGCTGCCAACATGGCATAACGGTTCGACATGGTGATGAGCGCGCCTCTCGTATCGGGTAATCAGCAGTGCTGCGGATCGCTGTGCGTTGCTGAATTTGTGTCGCTGCGGAGCATCTACTGTGAACCGCCCCAGGTTTGATGCCGCTGCTGTTTGAGTCCGGAAGGATGAGCAGCATGCCGAAGAAAATCGATCCTGC
>NZ_JBJIAK010000162.1:0-1147 GCF_045310915.1 Mycobacterium sp. SMC-17
GATGCGTTGGCCGATCCGGTCGCCGCCAAGCAGATCATGGCCTGGGTGTCCGACGAGCCGATGATCTACGACAAGCTGACGCCGCTGGAATACCTCGAATTCGTCGCCGGCCTGTGGGGCATCGATCCCCGCACCTCGGAGAAGTCGGCACGCAATCTCCTGATCTCGCTCGGGCTCGAGCCGCATCTGAACGAGCGCTGCGAAGGCTTCTCCAAGGGCATGCGCCAGAAGGTGGCGCTCGCCGGCGCGCTGGTGCACGACCCCCGCCTAATCATTCTCGATGAACCGCTGACCGGCCTCGACGCGCTGTCGGCGCGTCACGTCAAGGGGCTGCTGCAGGAGCGCGTCCGGGCCGGCTGCACCGTGATCATGACGAAGTCGCCGAACGCATGGCCGACCGGATCGGCGTGATCGCGGCCGGCAGGCTGATCGCCGAGGGCACGCTTGCCGAGTTGCGCGAGCAGAACGGCCGCAACGACACCACGCTCGAAGACATGTTCATCGCGCTGGTCGATACCGAAGCGGCGGCCGCGTGAGCTCGACCGCCCATCTCACCTGGTTCGCCCGCCACGAATTCCGCCTGGCCTGGCGCGAATGGCTGGCGATGATGACCGGCGGCCGGCGGCGGCGCAATCACGCCGTGATCGGCCTGTTGGTCTTCGCGGCGATCCTGCATCTGCCGGCCTATGCCGTGGTCGCCCGCTATGTCGACTTGCGGTTTCCGCTCGATCCGTCCTCGCTGATCGTGCTGACCGCGACGATCTTCCTGTCCTGGGCGCTGATGCTTTCGCAGGCGATCGAGTCGGTGACGCGGGTATTCTATGCCCGTGCCGATCTCGATCTGATCATGTCGTCGCCGGCCAAGCTCACCAACATCTTCTCGATCCGGATTGCCGCGATCGCGCTGACGGTGAGCAGCATGGCGCTCTTGCTGTCGACGCCGTTCATCGACGTGCTGGTCTATCTCGGCGGCGCGCGCTGGCTCGCCGGTTTCGGCGTCGTCCTTGCGATCGGGCTATCGGCGGCTGCCGCGGCGATCGCCGTCACCGCGTTGCTGTTTCGCGTGATCGGGCCGAGCCGGACGCGGCTGGTGGCGCAGATCGTCTCCGCCGTGATCGGCGCCGGGTTCGTCATCGCCCTGCAGGTC
>NZ_JBJIAK010000163.1:0-1144 GCF_045310915.1 Mycobacterium sp. SMC-17
GGACTTCGCGCCCTGACGGAACGAGGTGCCGATGCAGTCCGATCCGGTGTCGCCGCCGCCGATCACGACGACATGCTTGCCGCCGGCGAGGATGTCGGCGGCACCATTCAGCGGCTCGCCGGAGACGCGGCGGTTCTGCTGCGGCAGGAAGTCCATCGCGAAGTGGATGCCGGAAAGATCACGGCCGGGGATCGGCAGGTCGCGCGGGGCTTCCGCGCCGCCGGTCAGCGCCACGGCGTCATACTGCTTGGCCAGCTCCTGCGGATCGATCGCGCCCGGGGTGCTGCCGCCGACGGCCTTGCCGTAGTGGAAGGTGACGCCCTCGGCTTCCATCTGCGCCACGCGGCGGTCGATGATGCCCTTCTCCATCTTGAAGTCGGGAATGCCATAGCGCAGCAAGCCGCCGGCCTTGGCGAACTTCTCGTAGACATGCACCTCGTGGCCGGCGCGCGCGAGCTGCTGGGCTGCGGCGAGGCCCGCGGGGCCGGAGCCGATCACGGCGACCTTCTTGCCGGTCTTCTGGGGAGCGATCTCCGGCTTCAGCCAGCCATTGTCCCAGGCGCGGTCGACGATCGCGCATTCGATGGTCTTGATGGTGACCGGGTTGTCGTCGATGTTCAGCGTGCACGACGCCTCGCACGGCGCCGGGCAGATCCGGCCGGTGAATTCGGGGAAGTTGTTGGTCGAGTGCAGGTTGCGCGAGGCCTCTTCCCAGTTGCCCTGATATACGAGGTCGTTGAAATCGGGGATCTGGTTGTTGACCGGGCAGCCCGGCGTGCCCGGCTGGACCGAGCCGGTGCCGTGGCAATAGGGGATGCCGCAATTCATGCAGCGCGCGGCCTGGTCGCGCGTGTCCTTCTCGCTCAGCGGAATGACGAACTCGTTGAAGGTCTTGAGTCGATCGGCGACCGGCTCGTACTTGCGGTCATGCCGCTCGATCTCGAGAAAACCTGTGATCTTACCCATTGAAACCCGATGCCCCTGCATCTCAGTTGTTCCGTCGTTCCGGGCTGCGCCGCGGGGCGCAGACCCGAAGTCTCGAAGTGGCTTTGCGCAATTCCGGGTTCGCGCCAGGCGCGGCCCGGAATGGCGCGTGGTGTGACTTAGGCGCCGATCGCGATCTTCGGCTCGGCGTCGGCGTTGG
>NZ_JBJIAK010000164.1:0-1139 GCF_045310915.1 Mycobacterium sp. SMC-17
CTAGTGTCCTGCGCCGTAAATTAGTTGATTAATTGTAGAATTGGCGGGTGGGAACCAGGGGTAGGCCGGTAGTCGAGTTGGTGTTGACCGACGACGAACGTGAGACGTTGCAGCGGTGGGCCCGTCGATCGAAGTCCTCGCAGGCGTTGGCCCAACGTTGTCGGATCGTGTTGGGTTGCGCGGCAGGGAAATCCAACAAGGAAGTCGCCGCTGATGAAGGTGTGTGGCCGCAAACGGTCGGCAAATGGCGTGGACGGTTCCTGGAGGCGCGACTGGAGGGTCTGGCCGATGAGCCGCGTCCTGGTGCGCCGCGCAAGATCACCGACGAGGCGGTCGAGCAGCTGATCGTGGCCACGTTGGAGCGTCAACCCAAAGGCGCCACGCACTGGTCGCGGTCTTCGATGGCGGCTGAGACCGGGTTGTCGAAGTCAACGGTCGGACGGATCTGGAAGTCGTTCGGCCTCAAGCCGCATCAGGTGGACACCTTCAAGATCAGCAACGACCCGCAGTTCGTCGACAAGGTCCGTGACGTCGTGGGGTTGTATCTGGACCCGCCGGAGAAGGCACTGGTGCTCTGCGTCGATGAAAAATCGCAGATCCAGGCCTTGGATCGCAGCGCGCCGGTCCTGCCGATGATGCCCGGCATGCCCGAGCGCCGCACCCATGACTACGTGCGGCACGGAATCACCACCTTGTTCGCCGCCCTGGATGTGGCCACCGGCGAGGTCTACGGCTCGATTCACCGCCGGCACCGCGCGATCGAGTTCAAGAAGTTCTTGACCAAGTTGGACAACACCGTGCCCGCTGACCTGGACGTCCATCTGATCTGCGACAACTACTCGACGCACAAATCGCCGACAGTAACCAAATGGCTTGCCGCCCATCCCCGATTCCACATGCACTTCACCCCGACCTACTCGTCGTGGCTCAACCAGGTCGAGCGGTGGTTCGGGTTACTCACCGACCAGAAACTGCGCCGCGGCGTTCACCGCTCAATTCAGGCCCTCGAGAAGGACATTCGCGAGTGGATCGCAGACTGGAACGACAACCCCCGCCCGTTCAACTGGACCAAGACCGCCGACGAGATCTTCGAACGACTCGGTTCATATCTTCAACGAATTCCCGGCGCAGGACACTAG
>NZ_JBJIAK010000165.1:0-1116 GCF_045310915.1 Mycobacterium sp. SMC-17
GTTCCGGCGCCGAGATCAACGACACAGCGCGCGGCCTGAAGCGGCAGTGCGGCGACGATCTCCGCGGGGTAGCTCGGCCGGCCTGCCTCGTAGGCGGCGACCGCGACGCGATAATTCTTGGCTGTAGGGTTCAGTGTCATTGTGCGTCTCCTGCGAGCCAGCTTTCGGCGATGAAATCTGCCGACGGTATAGAGCAGCGCCTGCGCGGGACCGGAAGGGCGCGTCGATACAAAATTCGCTGAAGCCCCCTCACCTTTGCGTCAGCGCCGGCGGCAGCATCCACGCCGCAGTTCCAGGTTGCAAGTTGCGATTGGCTGAACCACAGTCCTTGCAGGCGGACACGGTCTTTTGCGCTTGCACGACAAGCCCGGTCCCTCTTGCGCACCGGAGTGGCCATGCAGCGATCCAGGGCAGTCCTTATCACAGCCATCGTCTACGCCTTGATCGGCCTGGTCCTCGCGGCGGGCGGAATCTGGCTCGCCGCCCTGGGCGGCTCCATCTTCTACATCGTCCTCGGCGTCGGCGTCCTCGCCACGGCGGCGTTGCTGCTGATGCAGCGGCGCTCCGCGCTATGGCTGTTTGCGATCGTGCTGGTCGGCACGCTGGCGTGGGCTGTGCACGAGGTGCGTCTCGACTGGTGGCCGCTCGCGGCGCGCGGCGACATCATCTTCCCGATGGCACTCTGGCTGCTGACGCCGGTGATCGTTCGCGCCCTGATTCGAGGCGAGCCTATGTCCTACGCGCGCGCGACAGCGCCGCTCTGGATCGGCGTCGTGGCATCAGCTGCCGTCCTCGTGGCCGCGCTGCTTTCGAGCTATCACGACATCAACGGCACGATTGCCGCATCCGGGCCTGCCGTGCCGCAAAGCGAAGCCGACCCGCAGCCGGACGGCGACTGGCGCGCCTATGGCCGCACGCAGTTCGGACAACGCTATTCGCCGCTCAAGCAAATCACACCCGACAATGTTGGCAAGCTCAAGGTCGCCTGGATCTTCCGCACCGGCGACGTGGCGACGCCTGAGGATTCCGGCGAAACCACCTTCGAGGTCACCCCGATCAAGGTGCGCGACACGCTCTATCTCTGCTCGCAGCATCAGGTGCTGTTCGCGCTCGACG
>NZ_JBJIAK010000166.1:0-1107 GCF_045310915.1 Mycobacterium sp. SMC-17
CTCCTCCAGGATGGCCGCGCGGATCGGGCTCTCGTCGACGATGGCGATCCTGGGAGACGATTCTGCGCTCATCGACAACTCTTAAGCCCCGGCGACTGCATCCATATCACGCCAGAAGGTCCGGGAAAGGGTTGTAATTCTCGGCAATTGGGACTAGCTCCTGCCCATCAATCAGGCAGATTTGGGACGATATGCAAGAGGCCGCCGCGCCGAAAGTGAGCTTTGTGTCCTTGGGTTGCCCCAAGGCGCTGGTCGATTCCGAACGCATCATCACCCGGCTGCGCGCGGAGGGCTATGAGCTGGCGCGCAAGCATGACGGGGCCGACATCGTCATCGTCAACACCTGCGGCTTCCTAGATAGCGCCAAGCAGGAATCGCTCGCCGCGATCGGCGAAGCCATGGCGGAGAACGGCAAGGTCATCGTCACCGGCTGCATGGGCGCCGAACCCGAGCAGATCGAGAGCGCCTATCCCGGCGTGCTCTCGATCACCGGACCGCAGCAATATGAGAGCGTGCTGGACGCCGTGCATCGGGCGCTGCCGCCGGCGCACAATCCGCATCTCGACCTGGTGCCGCCGCAGGGCGTCAAGCTGACGCCGCGCCACTACGCCTATTTGAAGATCTCCGAAGGCTGCAACAACCGTTGCAGCTTCTGCATCATTCCGAAGCTGCGCGGCGACCTGGTGTCGCGGCCGGCCAATGACGTGCTGCGCGAGGCCGAGAAGCTGGTGAAGGCCGGCGTGAAGGAATTGCTGGTCATCTCGCAGGACACTTCGGCCTATGGCGTCGACCTGAAATATGCCGAGAGCCCGTGGCAGGATCGCTCGGTGCGCGCGAAGTTCTACGATCTGGCAAAGGAGCTCGGCGAGCTCGGCGCCTGGGTGCGGCTGCAATATGTCTACCCCTACCCGCATGTCGACGAGGTCATCGGCCTGATGACCGATGGCAAGGTGCTGCCCTATCTCGACATCCCGTTCCAGCATGCGAGCCCCGACGTGCTGCGCGCGATGAAGCGTCCGGCCGCGCAGGAGAAGACGCTGGCACGGATCCAGAAGTGGCGCGAGCAATGCCCGGAGCTGACGCTGCGCTCGACCTTCATCGTCGGCT
>NZ_JBJIAK010000167.1:0-1095 GCF_045310915.1 Mycobacterium sp. SMC-17
TCTTTTCCGCGGTCTCGGCGACGATGTTTTCACTCTCCGCCACAGCGTTCCTCGTGTTGATTGGCTTGGGTCCGGCCATCAGGCAGGCCCAGCTTGCGGTGTTGTCTTGCGCTCAATGATGCGGAAAAGCCATAGCCGTGACAAGCGTGGCCCGCAGGGCCACTTGCGCAGATGGCATGAAGCCCGACCAGACGCATGAATTCCGTAGAGTGAACATTCGGGCGCGTCGGTTTGTATGCCACGCGCTGCAGCAGATAGGCGGGCCGGACCGGTTCAGTCCGCCAGATGAAACTGGTCGCCGCGCCCATGAGGCGGCAGGTTCAGACGCGCGGCCATCGGCGAGACCGGTCGGCGCGAGGGGCATATGAGTTTTCGTCGACCCGTGTTTAGCTCGAGACCAAGATCAGAGGTGATGCGATGAAGATGCATATGCTGTCGGGTGGACGGCTGCGGATGTCCAAGCGGACCTATCTGCCGGATGCGGAGCGCGGCGAGATGATCGAGCTTCCGGTGTCCTGCGTGCTGCTCCGTCATACGCAGGGCAACGTGCTGTTCGACACCGGATGCCATCCCGATGTCGCGACCGATCCGGAAGGCCGGCTCGGCACGCTCGCCAGGTTCATGCAGCCGATCACGACGGCGGACGACCATGTGCTGACCAGCCTGAAGGCCGTTGGCCTCGGTCCCGACGATATCGATGTGGTGATCTGCTCCCATCTGCATACTGACCATTGCGGCTGCAACGGCTTCTTCAGGAAGGCGACGGTCTTCGTCCACGCGCTCGAGCTCGAGGCCGCCAATGCGTCCAACGCGCTCGATCGCGGATACATCAAGGCGGATTGGGATCATCCGCTGAAGATGGAGATCTTCGACCGCCAGACGGATGTGTTCGGCGACGGCAGGTTGACGCTGATCCCGTTGCCGGGACATTCGAAGGGAACGACCGGTGCGCTGGTCAAGCTGGACCAGAGCGGCGAATACCTGCTCGCATCCGATTCGCTCAGCGTACGCGCCAATCTCGATCAGCGGGTCTCGCCGCGGAACAGTCTCGATGTCGATCAATTCCTGAAATCGCTCGACGAGATCGCCAGGCTC
>NZ_JBJIAK010000168.1:0-1089 GCF_045310915.1 Mycobacterium sp. SMC-17
TCGGAGAGCTTGGCGTGGCCGTGCGCGTCCTTGCCGGAGACCACGACATGCGCGAGGTCGGGCATGCGCGCGACGATGTCCTTCACGACCGGTAGCAGCGCCTCCGACACGAACAGCACGCGCGCGCGGCAGTCGCCGAGGATGTAGGCGTATTGCTCCGCGGTCAGCAGCGTGTTGAGCGGCACCGGCACCACGCCGGCGCGGATCGCGCCCAGGAACACGATCGGGAAATCGACCGTGTCCAGCATGATCATGGCGACCCGCTCTTCGCGGCGGACGCCGAGCCGGCGCAGCATGTTGCCGACCCGCCGGGTCTGCTGCTGCAACTGGCCGTAGGTGATTTGCGAGGCCGTGTCGTCGAACACGACCTTGTCGCCGCGACCCTCATCGACGTTGCGGTCGAGCAGCCAGGAGACTGCGTTATAAGTCATGCCCCGCTCCCCGGACCTTGCTTGGGACCCAGACGCGCCACGCTTCCCTCTCCTGTGAATTTAAGAATTATAATTCATACAAGGCCACCAGCTCGGCTTGCTGTCAATCTTTATCGGCATTATGTTTCCTAGACTAACGGCCTGATTCAGCCAGGACCGCGCGTCGCACAGGGATCATGACCGCAGCCAACGATCCGGAAACCGACTTCCTCGAACAGCTCGGCCAGCGGGTGCGCACCACGCGCGGCCTGGCCGGCATGTCGCGCAAGGTGCTCGCAAAAGTCTCCGGCATTTCCGAACGCTACATCGCCCAGCTGGAGAGCGGCAAAGGCAATGTCTCGATCGTGCTGCTGCGCCGTGTCGCAGGCGCGATGGGCGCGCATCTCGAGGACCTGATCCCCTCGAGCGAGCCGGTGCCCGATTGGGCGGTGATCCGAGATCTCCTGCGCAAGGCGTCGCCGAGCCAGATCGCGCAGGCCAAGGACATGCTCGCCGGCAGCAGCCCGCTGGCGCCACGCCGCGCCTCTTTCTCCGGCATCGCGCTGATCGGCCTGCGCGGCGCCGGCAAGACCACGCTCGGGCGGATGCTGGCGAAGAAGATCGGCTGGAGCTTTGTCGAGCTCAACAAGGAGATCGAGGCGCAGAACGGGCTCTCGGT
>NZ_JBJIAK010000169.1:0-1088 GCF_045310915.1 Mycobacterium sp. SMC-17
GTCGAGCTTGCCGTCCACCGTGTTGAGCGCGGCGGAGAAGATCGTGTGATAGGCGAAGTCGATGCCGGCGATGTTGTTGCGCATGTCGTCCAGCGAGGTGCCGCTGATGCGCGACTCGCCGCCATCGGCCTTGCTCTCGCCGACTTCGTAGGCGAGCCGCACTGTGCCGTCCAGCAGGCCCTGCGGCGTCAGCTTGATGTCCTTGAGCTTGCCGTGAAGATCATTCAAATGCTCGACGAGGCCCGTCGCATCGGTCGCAACGTCGGTGCTGGCAGCACCGAACAGCTTGGCCTCGATGGCGTGAAACCCGCTGTCCGCGTTCGGCCAGGCGTCGATCTGTGCATCGAGCTCGGGCACGAAGCCCGCGGTGAACACCTCCGAGCGCTCCCAGCCGGCGCGCGCCGACAACCAGGCTTTCCTTGCACCGGGCACATCCGCAGCCGCGGCGCGTTCACGCAGCGCACGCGCGCCCGCCAGCGCGCTGCCGACGCCCTCGATCAGATACGGCCGATAACGCTCGGCACCGTCCTCGAGAGTGCCTGCACGCGCGGCACGCACGCCTGCCGACGCTGCCAGCAAAACCAGGCACGCCGCCACTCGCATCTTGTACATAGTCAACCCACTCGTCTGCCGCGAAGGGCTCGCGGCACATAGCGGAGCGAACTATTGTCGGTATCCTATGCGGATTTGTGACAGCGCAGACTTTTTGTCGCATCTTTTCTGTTTCGTCATCGCCGATGACGTTCACAATCCCGCAAGCGGATCACGCGGCTGCTGATCAATTGAAAATGGACTGTTCAACCCACGCAAGTTGTTGCAACACAATGTGTTCACGCGTCACACTTGTCCCGTCACCATGCAGATCGATCACGAAGCGCTTTATTTCATTGCATCCTACGGCACGCTTTGCGTGCTCTGCTGCGGCGTCGCGCTGATCGATCTTCGCCACGGCATCATTCCCGACTGGCTCAATCTTGCGATCGCAGCACTCGGGCTTGCGAACGTCGTCGTCACTGAAAGTGCAACAGCCGCCTTCACTGCGATGGCGATCGCCACCCTCGTCGGCATCGTGTTCTGGCTGTTGCAGC
>NZ_JBJIAK010000170.1:0-1077 GCF_045310915.1 Mycobacterium sp. SMC-17
TGTACTCGGCCATCAGGTTGGTCGCAGTCGGCTGATGGGTGGTAGTCCGTCGAGTGCGCTGTGGCGGCGTTGAGTGTTGTAGAACTCGACCCAGGGTGCAAGGGCTCGGGCGCGGTCTGCGTTGGAGGCGAAAACCCGGCGATAGGACCATTCGCCTTGCAGCGTCCGGTTGTAGCGCTCCACCTTGCCGTTCTGCCACGGGCAGTGAGGCCTGATGAAGAGGTGTTTAGCATGCAGCTGGTCGATGATCGCCGCGACGTCGGCCGAGCGTCGATAGCTGAAATGGTTGTCAGTGATGACTCGTTCGATACTCGAAATCCCTTGTGATTGAAAGTATTCAGCCGCCCGAGCGATGAACCCGGCACATGTTGATCCCTTCTCATCGGGATGGATCTCTGAGTACGCCAGCCGGCTGTGGTCATCGACCATCGAGTGCACGTAGTCATACCCGATGCCGCGGCCGCGGACCTCTTCGCTGCGCCCGTGAGCGCGCCACCCGCCCCCGTCGGGGATGCGGCCGAGCTTCTTGACATCGACGTGGACCAGTTCGCCAGGATGGTCGCGCTCGTAGCGCACCGCAGTGGCCTTCGATGCCTTGATCACCGCGCCGGTCATCGGATCGCAGTCGCGCAGATGAGGTACGCCCCGACGATGAAGAATCCGTCCGACGGTCCGCGCGGGGATCCCAAGTTCGGCACCCAGCCAGTCCGGGCCCCGGCGATGCCGGCGGCGCGCCGCCACCACCTGTCGTTCCACCCGCGCTGGGGTCTTGGTCGGACTGTGGTGCGGTCGTGAGGACCGGTCGTGAAGTCCGGCCTCTCCCTCGAGGGCATAACGGCTGATCCAGGTGTGGACGCATTTGCGGGAAATGCCCATCGCTGAAGCGATATGGGCTTGTTTCCAGCCCTGCTGATGCCGCTGCACAATCAGCAGCCGGCCGTGCAACGTCGTACGGGCATTACGGTGGGACACGAGAACCTCCGGGTTGGTGATGGGCCTTCGACAAGCCACACCTCACCCGGAGGTTCTCCCCACATCAAGCCAACACGCCCGCTACCAACGTCATGGCCGAGTACA
>NZ_JBJIAK010000171.1:0-1073 GCF_045310915.1 Mycobacterium sp. SMC-17
CATGTTGTCCTTAAGTTTGTAGTTGCAGTTACTTCGTATTGCTGAGCGTTACGTTTGGCTGTGACCCGGGTGGGTCGGGTATGGCTGCCATGTTGGTGCCGGCCCTGGTGGTGCGGCTTGAAAGGACTGGCCGCCCGGCCTGCCTGGACTTCCTCGGGCCGCTGATTGAGATCTGCGATGCGATCGCTTGTTTAAGGAAATGCCGGCGAGGTCGTCCTTGGGGATTCTGTTGGCAGACAAGCGAAAAGAGGTCCGGTGACCGAAGACCAGGTATGGGCTGGCGTCGACGTCGGCAAAGAACATCACTGGGTGTGCGTCGTGGACGGCAACGGCAACATGGTGTTCTCGCGCAAGGTGGTCAACGACGAGCGCACGATCCGCGACCTGGTCGCCGAGGTCGAAAAGCTTGCCGGTGAGGTGTCCTGGGCGGTGGACTTGAGCAACGCGTACGCCGCACTGGTCCTCACGGTGCTGGCCGATGAAGGCAAGACGGTGCGTTACCTTGCGGGCCGGCAGGTGTGGCAAGCATCGGCCACCTACCGGGGTGGTGAATCCAAGACCGACGCCAAAGACGCCCGGGTGATTGCCGATCAATCCCGGATGCGCGGTGCGGACCTGCCGGTCCTGCGTCCCGGCGATGACCTGATCACCGAGCTGCGCATGCTCACCGCCCACCGCGCCGATCTGGTGGCCGATCGCACCCGCACCATCAACCGTCTGCGCCAACAACTGCTGGCCGTATGCCCGGCCCTCGAACGCGTCGCCGAGCTCAGCCAAGACCGGGGTTGGGCGGTGCTGCTGGCGCACTATCAACGGCCGAAAGCGATTCGCCGAACGGGTGTTTCGCGGCTGACCAAAGTTCTGGCAGCGGCCGGGGTGCGCAACGCCGCCACGATCGCGGCTGCCGCGGTGACAGCGGCCAAAGCTCAGACCGTCCGCCTCGCGGGTGAAGATGTTGGCGCCGGATTGGTCGCCGAGCTGGCCCAAGGGGTGATCAACCTCGATGAGCGCATCAAACACACCGACGCGGACATCGAGGAACGATTTCGCCGCCATCCGCTCGCCGAGGTGAT
>NZ_JBJIAK010000172.1:0-1073 GCF_045310915.1 Mycobacterium sp. SMC-17
GAACCAGCAAGTAACCACAACCAAGGGGGTCAAAATTCAACCGACGCTACGGGGTCAATTTTCGACCGTCGTTGACACGGGAGACGGCAGCGTGCGGAACCGCGCAACTCCGCCCCTTGTGGCCTTAGTCTTGCCGGTTGTTAGCGGTCGATGGTAAGTCACCCCTTCAGCCAGCATCTCGACAGCAGTGACGATGCGCCGGGCCCGCGCGTCCCCCTTGAAAACGTCGACCGGCCAACTTTGGGTACCGGCGCAATCCACGATTGAGCCATCGCGAAAGGTAATGCGATAGCTGCTTTCCACGATTTCGTCACCGACCCCAGTCACTGTGGTGATCGATCCGTCCGCTGCGTAGACCTGACACCCAATACGGAGGTCGCCGTGTTTGATCCAACCGTCCGGTGTCATAACAGGAACGGAATGGACGATCGAGGCGCGAGGGACAGCCACGGGGGCGCTACACATACTCGTTTGAACTCCGCAGCGGGTCAGTCGTCGCTATATGCGATCAGCTTCTCGCATGTAGCTACGACTTGGCTAGCTTAGTCGGCTGTCGCAGCGAGGACTCGATGACAGCGCTGAACAAGCACGTCTCCACGGAAGGCGCCGCACGGGTCCGGAACCCTCTCGACCGGCCGGTCGAATACGACTGCGGACAAGCACCAGTTCGATGAGTTCCTCAAGTCGCCAATCGCCGAACGGGTTTCCCAGACGCGGTCCGCGTAAGGCCAGTACGGACGTCCGTCGTCGCTGAGAAAGATGTCGACGTGCGTCACGTACTCCTTGACCGGAACCGGCACCATCCCCCTCGTTGTCGCCTTCGCCTTTGGCCAGTCCATGCCGCCGGCGGGCAGCGCTGCCGCTACAAACAGATCCGCCCGCGCGCTGAAGCTGGTGATCAGATTGACATGTTCGTTGATCGACTGGCCCAAGAAATGAGGCGGCAGCTGCGTGGTATCAGTCAACCATCGTCCTCATAGGGGGCTGAACGGTCCGCGGGTCTGCTGCACGAATAGGTGACATCTGAGTTGGCTTGCCCAGCATGGGCGGGCTGGAAGGATGTCCCCATGGCA
>NZ_JBJIAK010000173.1:0-1070 GCF_045310915.1 Mycobacterium sp. SMC-17
ATCACCTCGGCGAGCGGATGGCGGCGAAATCGTTCCTCGATGTCCGCGTCGGTGTGTTTGATGCGCTCATCGAGGTTCATCACCCCCTGGGCCAGTTCGGCGACCAATCCTGCACCGACGTCCTCACCGGCCAGGCGGACGGTCTGGGCCTTAGAGGCCGTCACCGCCGCTGCCGCGATCGTGGCAGCGTTGCGTACTCCCGCTGCCGCCAATACTTTGGTCAGCCGCGAAACACCGGTTCGGCGAATCGCTTTCGGTCGTTGGTAATGCGCCAGCAGCACTGCCCAACCACGGTCCTGGGTCAGCTCAGCGACGCGTTCGAGGGCCGGGCACACGGCCAGCAGTTGTTGGCGCAGCCGGTTGATGGTCCGGGTTCGGTCGGCGACCAGATCAGCGCGATGGGCGGTGAGCATCCGCAGTTCGGTGATCAGATCGTCGCCGGGACGCAGGACCGGAAGGTCCTCGCCGCGCATCCGGGATTGATCGGCGATGACCCGGGCATCTTTGGCATCGGTCTTGGACTCACCACCGCGGTAGGTGACCGAGGCCTGCCACACTTGCCGGCCCGCAAGGTACCGCACCGTCTTGCCGGCATCGGCCAGCACCGTCAACAGCAGGGCGGCAAACACGTTGCTCAAGTCCACTGTCCAGGACACCTCACCGGCGAGCTTGTCGATCTCGGCGACCAGGTCACGCATCGTGTGTTCATCGTTGACGACCTTGCGCGACAACACCACGTTGCCGTTGCCGTCCACGACGCACACCCAGTGGTGTTCTTTGCCGACGTCGACCCCAGCCCACACCTGGTCTTCGGCCATGGAACCTCTTTTCGCTTGTCTGCCAACAGGATCCCCACGGACAACCTCGCCGGCATTTCCTTAAACAAGCGATCACATCGCAGATCTCAATCAGCGGCCCGAGGAAGTCCAGGTGGGCCGGGCGGCCAGTCCTTTCAAGCCGCACCACCAGGCCGGCAAAGACCCCATGTCGACCTCACCCGACCCACCCGGGTCGCAGTTCAACGTAACCGTCACAACATCACGAAATAACTGCAACTACGAACTTAAGGA
>NZ_JBJIAK010000174.1:0-1064 GCF_045310915.1 Mycobacterium sp. SMC-17
CGCCATCACCTACGCCGGCGACAGCGCCGATCGCCGCGCCGATCTCGGCGAGGCGCTGATGGGGAGCGCCGGCGGGGTCGTCACCGCGGACGCCAAGGCGGAGTTCGAGCGCGCGGTCGCGTTGAATGGCGACGATGCCAAGGCGAATTACTTCCTGGGTCTCGCCGCCGAGCAGGACGGCCGCAAGGCCGATGCGGCTGCGCTCTGGCAGAAGATGCTGGCGAAGGGGCCGTCGGATGCGCCGTGGCGGCCGCTGGTGCAGGCGGCGCTGGTGCGGGTCGGCGGCACCGTGCCGGACGTCGCCCCGGGCGTTAGCGCACCCACGCTGCCCGACGGTGCGGTCGCGGCGGCGAAGGACATGAGCGAGGCCGATCGCGGCGCCATGATCAAGGGCATGGTCGACCGGCTGGCGACGCGGCTGAAGACCAATGGCGACGACGTCGAGGGCTGGCTGCGGCTGGTGCGCGCCTATCTCGTGATGGGCGATCGCGACAAGGCGATGAGCGCGCTCGCGGATGCCCGTCAGGCCGTGGCCAACAATGCGGATCGGTTGCGTCAGCTCAATGAAGGGTTGAAGAATCTCGGGCTTGATGGATAGGGCATGACGCCGAAAAGTGCACAGCGGTTTTCGGGGAACGTCATGCGCAAGGATGGACCATGACCAGGAAGCAACGGCGTTTGACACTGATCGGCTGTGCGCTCGTCGTGCTCGCGATCGCCGCGGGGCTGGTGTTGAACGCGCTGCGCGATTCCATCGTGTTCTTCTCGACGCCGTCGATGGTCGCCGAAAAGCATCTCGGCCCCGGCAAGCGTTTCCGCCTCGGCGGCCTGCCGAAGGACGTCGCCGACGCCTTGAAGAAGCAGGGCCATTGGAAGGACGACTACGGCGCCAAGCCGGACAACAAGCCGGGCAACACGCCGAGCGCCTCCGCGGCGCCGACCCAGGGAGCCATGCGGTGATCGCCGAAAGCGGACATTATGCCCTGGTGCTCGCGCTTGGGCTCGCGCTGATCCAGTCGATCGTGCCGATCGTCGGCGCGCGCTGGCGCGATGCGGCGCTGATG
>NZ_JBJIAK010000175.1:0-1063 GCF_045310915.1 Mycobacterium sp. SMC-17
CAGCCGCTTCTCGTCGAACACGCCGTAATTCGGCAGATTGGCCTTGAAGCGCAGCGCGGCGATGCGTCCGCCGTCGAGCAGCGCGCAGGCATTGTAGAGCTTGCCGTCCTCGACCCACGGCGTGCCGATCAGCATGGCCGGGCCGCCGTCTTTGGTCTCGCGCGCCAACTCCTCGACCGCCGCGCGGCAGGCCGACTGGAACGCCGGCTTGAGCACCAGGTCCTCCGGCGGATAGCCGGCGAGGAACAGCTCCGACAACACCACGAGGTCGGCGCCGTCGGCCTTGGCTTTCTCGCGCGCGGCACGCGCTTTCGCGGCGTTGCCGGTGACGTCACCGACCGTCGGATTGAGTTGCGCCAGGGTGATCTTGATCTGTTGTTCGCTCATAGCTTTATGTTGTCCCGCACAAGGGCAAACTTCAATGGTCGTCCGGTCATGGTGCGATTGCAGAAATCGCACTGGCATCCCTCGTCAGGGTGCAAGCTCCGCCCTCACCTCGCCGAGCAGCGCCAGAGCACCCAACCGGCCCAGTTCATCCGAACATTTCGCGCTCTTGCCGTAGCAGCAGAATGCGACGGTGACCCGCTCCGACAGCGGTCCGATCAGCGGCAAGCCGGTGTCGCCGAAGCTGGTCATGCAGGGCACGACGCGGCGCTCCTCGAACTCGAGGTCGCGAATGCGATCGAGGATCTGTGCTTGCAGGTGATCCGCGACGTCGACCGAACCGCCCGACCGGAACCAGTCCTTGATGTCGGCCTCGCTGCCGAGCGGACGATCGACCGGATCGCCGCCGAGCTTCAACCAGGTCTGGCCGTCCGGATACGGGATCGGCGGCAGGATATAGGGGTTATCGCCCTTCGGCCCGAGACAGCGCATCGACGGCATGCCGGCCAGGCGTTCGACTTCCGCCCGATCGAGCCGGAACAGCGCCGCGGTACGCGCATAGACCGTAACACCCAACGATCGGCCCAGCAGCGATTGGGTATGCCCGCCGGCGGCAACCAGCACACGCTCGGCCTCGAGGTTGCCCGATCGCGTCCGGATCGTCACACCGGAAGCGGTT
>NZ_JBJIAK010000176.1:0-1061 GCF_045310915.1 Mycobacterium sp. SMC-17
GAGGAATTGTCAATACCTGTGGATCGGCTTGTTTCAGGCGACCTCCGTTCCAGTTGATTCGGTCGGTGCCGAGTCCGCCGACGGGGTGATGTCGGTGGGTCGCTCGAGCAGTTTGCCTTTGTGGAAGATCGCGCCGGCCCGGACCAGAGCGACCAGGTGCGGTGCGTTGACGGCTCGCCAGCGGGCTTGCGCGGCGTCGATCAGCTTGTAAGCCATGGCCATTCCGGCGACGCGTGAACCCGGCCCCTTGGTCACCTTGGTCCTCAAACGTACCGTGGCAAACGTTGATTCGATCGGGTTGGTAGTGCGCAGATGGACCCAGTGCTCGGCCGGGTACTTATAGAACTCCAGCAGCACATCGGCGTCATCGACGATCTTGGCGACCGCCTTGGGGTACTTGGCGCCGTAGTCCACCTCGAACGCCTTGATCGCCACCTGCGCGTGGTCGATATCCTCGGCGTTGTAGATCTCCCGCATCGCCGCGATCGCCCCCGGATGAGCCGACTTTGGCAGGCAGGCAAGAACATTGGCCTGCTTGTGAAACCAGCACCGCTGCTCGCCGGTGGCCGGGAACACCTCACGCACGGCCTTCCAGAACCCCAGGGCCCCATCGCCGACGGCCAGCACCGGTGCGGTCATCCCGCGACGTCGGCACGACCGCAACAGATCAGCCCACGACTCGGCCGACTCCCGGTACCCGTCGGTGAGCGCGACCAGCTCCTTGCGGCCGTCAGCGCGCACACCGATCATCACCAGCAAACAGAGCTTCTCCTGCTCCAGGCGCACCTTGAGATGGATGCCGTCGACCCACAGGTAGACGTAGTCGGTGCCCGACAGATCACGGGCCTCGAAGGCCTTGGCCTCGTCCTGCCACTGCGTGGTGAGTCGGGTGATCGTCGTGGCCGACAAGCCGGCACCCGAGCCCAGGAACTGCTCCAACGCCGGACCGAAATCACTGGTCGACAAGCCATGCAGATACAGCAACGGCAACACCTCGGTCATCTGCGGCGACTTGCGCACCCACGCCGGCAGGATCGCCGAGGAAAACCGTTGCCGCTCAC
>NZ_JBJIAK010000177.1:0-1060 GCF_045310915.1 Mycobacterium sp. SMC-17
GCCTCGATTCCTCGCACGATCTGCTGCAGTCCCTGCAGGCGATGCGCGGCGGCGATTTCTCGGTTCGGATGCGTGGCGATTACCTCGGTATCGACGGCAAGATCGCGGACGCCTTCAACGAGATCGCGACCGCCAACGAGCGCATGGCTCAGCAATTGGCGCGCGTCGGGCAGGTCGTCGGCCGCGAGGGGCAAACTCGCCAGCGCGTCAATTTCGGCCTCGCCAGCGGCGCGTGGGCCGATATGGAAAGCTCGGTCAACACGCTGATCGACGACCTCTTGTGGCCGACCCGCGAGGTCACCCGCGCGGTCGCCGCCGTGGCGCAGGGCGATCTGCTGCAAACCGTTCAGCTCGATGTCGAGGTCAGGCCGAAGTGCCCGGCGTCGCGGGCACCTGGAAGGATCTGACCGAGAGCGTCAACTCGATGGCCAACAATTTGACCGGCCAGGTCCGCAACATCGCCGAGGTGACGATCGCGGTCGCCAACGGCGACTTGTCGAAGAAGATCACGGTCGACGTTCGCGGCGAGATCCTGCAGCTGAAGGAGGCCATCAACACGATGGTCGATCAGCTGCGCTCGTTTGCTTCGGAAGTGACGCGCGTTGCGCGTGAGGTCGGCACCGACGGCAAGCTCGGCGGCCAGGCGATCGTGCCCGGTGTGGCCGGCACCTGGAAGGACCTCACCGATTCCGTGAACGCGATGTGCGGCAACCTGACCGCCCAGGTCCGCAACATCGCCAATGTGACCACGGCCGTGGCGCGCGGCGACCTGTCGCGCAAGATCACGGTCGACGTGTCAGGCGAAATCCTCGAGCTGAAAGACACCATCAACACGATGGTCGACCAGCTCAACGCCTTCGCGTCCGAAGTGACGCGCGTGGCGCGCGAGGTCGGCACCGAAGGCAAGCTCGGCGGCCAGGCCAACGTGCTCGGCGTCGCCGGCACCTGGAAGGACCTCACCGACAACGTCAACTTCATGGCCTCGAACCTGACCGCGCAGGTTCGCAACATCGCAGGGGTCACCACCGCGGTCGCCAATGGCGACCTGTCGAAGAAGATC
>NZ_JBJIAK010000178.1:0-1059 GCF_045310915.1 Mycobacterium sp. SMC-17
CCTTGCGGTTACCGAGGTGCGGGATGTAGGTCTCGATCGGATCGTCGAGCCGGATGCGGCCGTCTTCGACCAGCAGCAGCGCCGCGCAGGAGGTGATCAGCTTGGTGTTGGAGAACACCCGGAAGATGTGGTCGGTGCGCAACGGGGTCTGCGCTTCCTTGTCGGCCCAGCCGACGCAGGACACGTCGACCAGCTCGCGCCCCACCATCACGGCGGACGAGATGCCGGACAGCAGATTGTTGTCGATGTAGCGCTGCATGGCGGCGCGCGCCGGCGCGAAATCGTAGCCGGTGGCCGTCACCTTCAGATCTTCCATGGTCGTTCCCCAGTTGTGCCGCAGCTTGTCTCGCGGTCGCTGTCAATCTCGCCGGACGGAATATCCAGATTGGGAATGCCGTCGCATGCCGTCACCGCTAACAACCAAACCGGACTTGTCTACGCAACCGGATTTATCCGGTGCGCTTGTTGTCCGTAGCTGCGGAGGCGCCAAGCTTGACGCCGGCGTTGGCCAGCAGCACGCGGGCGGCTTCCCTGGCCGCGCGAGCCATCGCCGGATCGTCGCGCACCAGGTCCTGCGCGATCGAGCCGTCGACCAGCAGCGTGAGCTGGGTCGCAAGCCCCTCCGCATCGGCGACGCCGAGCTGCTGCAGCAGATCGCGAAACCAGACCCGGCGGCTTTCCTTGAAGGCAACGGCAATGTCGCGGACGGTGTGGTCCTCGTCATCAGGTCCGAGCTCGGCCACCGCGTTCACGAACGGGCAGCCGCGAAAATCCTTTGCCGCGAAGCGCCGCTCCAATGAATCGAAGGTTGCAAGAATCTGCTCGGCCGGCGGCTTGTCGGACGGGCGGGGCTGCACGAAGCGGCGTTGCAGATAGGCCTCGATCAGCGCGTCCTTCGACGGGAAGTGGTTGTAAAGCGTGCGCTTGCTGATGCCGATCTCGGCCGCGATGGTGTCGACGCCGATGGCGCGAATGCCCTGCAGGTAGAACAGCTTGTCGGCGGTCTCGAGGATCCGCTCTTTCATGGTCTGTTTGGGAGGCGGGGAAGCCATGCGCCGG
>NZ_JBJIAK010000179.1:0-1028 GCF_045310915.1 Mycobacterium sp. SMC-17
AGATCGACTGATGCGATCGCGTAGTAGCCCGGATTTCGCTCCGCTTCGTCCGGGCTACGAAAGCTTACAGCGCCTCGCCCTTCAACAGCCGCGGCACTTCGCCTGACAGGCCCGCCGCCTGGCGGATGAACATGCTCTTCAATGGCGGCGCGCGATCGACGAGGCCGAGGCCGATGTCGCGCACGGTGCGCAGCAATGTCGATTCGTTGGAGAACAGGAAGTTCAGCGAGTTGGTGGCAACCCCCATTGCCATGGTGTCGAAGCGGCGCCAGCGCTGGTAGCGCTCGAGCACGTCGGCAAGCGCCGCGACATCCTTCAGGCCCATGTTGAGCCCCTGCCCCGCGATCGGATGGATCACATGCGCGGCGTCACCGATCAGCGCCAGCCGTTCGGCGACAAACGAGCGCGCGACGAAATAGCCGAGCGGAAACCCGCGCGGTCGGTCGAGCGCCTTGATCTCGCCGAGATGCAAGCCGAAACGCTGCTCGAGCTCGGCGTGGAATTCGTCCTCGCTCAACGCCGTGATGCGCGCGGCGTCCTTGCGCGTCTCGGTCCACACCAGCGAGGAGCGGTTGCCGGTCAGCGGCAGGATCGCGAACGGGCCCGCGGGCAGGAAATGCTCCTCGGCGCGGCCGTGATGCGCGCGCTCATGCCCGACCGTGACGACAATGCCGGATTGGTCATAGTCCCAGCCATGGGTCGCAATCCCGGCGCGCTCGCGCAGCTTCGACCGTGCGCCGTCGGCGGCGACCAAGAGGCTCGCATCGATCTCGGTGCCGTCGGCCAGCCGCACGCTGACGCCGTCGGGGCGTGAGTCGAAGCTCGACACCGCCGTGGCGCGCAGCTCGACGCCTTCGGCCTCGGCGCGGCTTGCCAGCGCATCGATCAGATAGCGGTTCTCGACCATATGGGCGAACGGCTCGCCCGGCTCGACATTGCCGGCGAAGGTCAGGAAAACCGGGCGGGTGGCGTCCTCGAGCTTGGAATCGGTCACGACCATGTCCGTGATCGGCTGCGCGGTCGGCGCC